>NZ_JAOTGB010000005.1:0-90515 GCF_044427425.1 Streptococcus sp. 2018WUSS126
GATTTACGTTGGTATGAAGCCACTCGTCAGTCAGATGGCAGTTATAAGTTAACTGTCAATAAGAAGGACCATAAGTACCGCACAGGCACCTACACGGTTCATTTATATTATAAGGATTCAAATGGTGGTTTGACAGGTGCAGGTGGTACAACGACTCATTTATCAGAAGCGAAGCCAACAGGCACCATCACAATTGAAAATCGTAACGATGCCCAAGGTACCTTTGATGTTCGTGTTACTAATGTTTCATCGCCGAAAGATATATCAAGTGTTATTTTACCTACTTGGTCCCAGACGGATGATTTACGTTGGTATGAAGCCACTCGTCAGTCAGATGGCAGTTATAAGTTAACAGTTAATAAGAAGGACCATAAATACCGCACAGGTACCTACACGGTTCATTTATATTATAAGGATTCAAATGGTGGTTTGACAGGTGCTGGTGGCACAACGACTCATTTATCAGAAGCGAAGCCAACAGGCACCATCACAATTGAAAATCGTAACGATTCCCAAGGTACCTTCGATGTTCGTGTTACCAATATCTCTTCTCCTAAGGATATAGCGAGTGTTATCTTGCCGACCTGGTCGCAGTCAGATGATTTACGTTGGTATGAAGCAAAGCGTCAGTCAGATGGCAGTTATAAGTTAACTGTCAATAAGAAGGACCATAAGTACCGCACAGGTACTTATACAGTTCATCTATATTATAAGGACTCAAATGGTGGTTTGACAGGTGCAGGTGGTACAACGACTCATTTATCAGAAGCGAAGCCAACAGGCACCATCACAATTGAAAATCGTAACGATGCCCAAGGTACCTTCGATGTTCGTGTTACTAATATCTCTTCTCCTAAGGATATAGCGAGTGTTATCTTACCCACTTGGTCTCAGTCAGACGATTTACGTTGGTATGAAGCCACTCGTCAGTCAGATGGCAGTTATAAGTTAACTGTCAATAAGAAGGACCATAAGTACCGCACAGGCACCTACACGGTTCATTTATATTATAAGGATTCAAATGGTGGTTTGACAGGTGCAGGTGGTACAACGACTCATTTATCAGAAGCGAAGCCAACAGGTACCATCACAATTGAAAATCGTAACGATTCCCAAGGTACCTTTGATGTTCGTGTTACTAATGTTTCGTCACCGAAAGATATATCAAGTGTTCTCTTACCTACCTGGTCCCAGTCAGACGATATACGTTGGTATGAAGCCACTCGTCAGTCAGATGGCAGTTATAAGTTAACTGTCAATAAGAAGGACCATAAATACCGTATAGGTACTTATAGTGTTCACTTATATTATAAGGACTCAAGTGGAGGTCTAACAGGTGCTGGCGGCACAACGACTCATTTATCAGAAGCGAAGCCAACAGGCACCATCACAATTGAAAATCGTAACGATGCCCAAGGTACCTTTGATGTTCGTGTTACTAATGTTTCGTCACCGAAAGATATATCAAGTGTTCTCTTACCTACCTGGTCCCAGTCAGACGATATACGTTGGTATGAAGCCACTCGTCAGTCAGATGGCAGTTATAAGTTAACTGTCAATAAGAAGGACCATAAATACCGTATAGGTACTTATAGTGTTCACTTATATTATAAGGACTCAAGTGGAGGTCTAACAGGTGCTGGCGGCACAACGACTCACTTATCAAATCCGTCAGCACAGCGATCCTACACAGTCTATATTGACCCAGGGCACGGAGGGCGAGACTCGGGCGCTTCTTACGGTGGCGTACATGAAAAAAATCTTGCATTGTCTGTTTCAAATAAGTTGCGTGAAAATCTCTTGAAATATGGAATCAATGTTTTGATGACCCGTACAGGTGATTATGATGTAGACTTCAAAACAGAGCGTTCACGAATGACGAATGCAAGTAACGCAGATTTATTTATTAGTATTCATTTTAATGCGACGGGAGCAGGAGTTTCGAATGCGACTGGTATCGAAACATACTGGTATCAATATAATCCAGAATACCAACCTAAAATTAATAAAGAAATGCATAATAACCCTACTCGTTTAGCTGAAAGTGAGATTTTAGCCAACAAGGTCCAGGAGAGTTTAATTAAAGAAACAGGTGCAGTTAACCGTGGCGTAAGAAGAGAAACTTTTGCAGTCCTTCGTGAGACAGCAATTCCTGCTATTCTAGTAGAGTTAGGATTTATGGATAATCCTTCGGAGTTGCAAGTTATCAAACAAGATTCTTACCACACTCGCCTTGCGAAAGCATTGGCACAAGGCGTAATGAATTGGTACGGTGCTGTTGAGGGAAAGTAGAAATTGCAGGTACAGGTATTGAAACAGAAAAACTTTCTAATAATCAAAAAAGTTTCATAGCTAATCTAGTACCTGCAATTGAGCAAAGTTCAAAAGCTAATTCTATCCTTTCGAGCGTCATGTTATCTCAAGCCATCCTCGAAAGTGCATGGGGAACGTCATACTTGGCAACTCATGGGAATAATCTTTTTGGCATCAAAGCGGATGCTGCGTGGACAGGTGCTACAATTGAAATCATTACCAATGAATACCGTGATGGTGAGAAGAAGCAAGAAAAGCACTTGTTTAGAAAATATAATTCATGGAATGAAAGTGTAGCAGACTATGCTAAGTTCTTTACCTCTACTCCGTGGAGAATAAAAAATTACCAGAGTTTCAGAGAGGCAACTGATTATCAACAAGCGATTCTTGCGCTAAGACAATCAGGATATGCTACTGATCCGAAATATGGTGAAAAAATACGATCAATTATCGAGAATTACAAGCTTTATCTTTTAGATAATTAAGTTTTTGGGATGATTGATGATAAATAAATAGCCTTGCTCAAGAACGAGCAAGGCTATTTTTATCACTCATATAAATCTGTTAAAGGTTGTTTGTCAATGGCACTATTGTATTCTAGTTGTAAGTATGTTTGGTAAAGTGGTAGGGTTGATAGATCTTCAATTTGTTGGCCATTATTATCGATATTTCCCCAGCTAGTAATGATAGGTGCTTCGATTTGCATATCACTCAAAAATTGTTGGTAAGGTGATCGAGGAAGGGCATAGTCGGATTCGGATAAAATATCCATCAAATATGGAACGAGATAGTTTGGGCTGATTGTTGTAGATTCGCGCTCCCTAATATCAAAATTCGACCAAATCACTAAAGGGGTAGAATATTTAGCAGCAGGATTATTTTCATCCATAAATTGTGCGTAAAATTCTTGAGTCAAACTAGGTTGGTGATCGCCGTACATGACGATGACCGTTGGCTCTTTGTAAGTGCTAAAGAAAGTAATTAAATCTGCAAATGCTTCATCTGTTCTTTTCATGCTGGTCAAAAATTCTGTTTCAGCTAAGTGTTCAGATGTTGAACCATTAATGCTGACTTCGCGAGGATAAATTTCTTCCGTACTTGGATAGCCTCCATGTCCTTGCATGGTAACAACAAAGCTAAATAGAGGCTGGTTTCCTTTTTGGGTATAAAGTTCTTTTATTCCGTTGAACAAGAATTGATCAGATGGCCAGCCACGATCGATTGTTAGTGGTGCTAAGCTACTAATAGCAGGTTCCGAATCTAAAAAATAAGATTTATTAAACCCTAGTAGAGGATACACTGCATTGCGGTTGTAATTATTTCCAGATTGAGGATGTAGAGCTACGGTGTCGTAATTTTTATTTTTTAGATAAGTTGCGAAACTTGGACGTTCTTGTGTGATAATCTGCTGATATGGGAATAAATTAGAGGATAATAAACTGATTGGGTTACTTGTCAGCACTTCATACTCGGTATTTGCAGTACCACCGCCAAAGACTGAGACATTGAGGGTGCCATGAATAGTATTGTCTGTTAATGCATGTTGGTTTGATAGCGGATCAGGCTCCATATTTAAGCCCTGTAAGTTTGAAAAATCACTCTGTGATTCATTCTGTATAAAGATAATATTAGGTCTGATTGTTTGTTTTTCTGTTTCAGGAGGGTACTTCTCAAGAACTTCATTAAGTTTTGGGAGTGAATATCCCTCAGGCTTAGTTATTTTACTATCTTCATAGAAAGAGGCGAGTGAGAGTGGTAGCCCAAATTGACCATAGGTGACGTACATTCTCCAGTAGTTTAATGATATATTTGCATTAGAGACGACAGTTTTATTAATCATTGGAACGATTGTTATTAAAGTTATGTAGCCCAGTAAAATTCTGCTGAAACGTTTCGGCCATTTGAAATCATAACTAGAATAGAACGTTCTAGAAGGTAGAAGTTTTGGTAAATATAATTTGGGGATAAAGAAAAAGAAGGTCAATAAGATATAAGAAAATACCATGCTTTGTAGCATTCGATTGTTGATATTAATTGCTACGCTAGAAGCTACATTTAATCCGTCTGTAATTTGAAAAAGATTATAAAATAATAGAGGAGCACCACGGCTGTCAATCAAAAGTTGGTTACTTATACCAATAAATACTGAAGCGGATAGAATTAATAGGCTGGCAAATCGTAGGTTAGTTGTAAAGACCAGTATTAGGTAGAGGACTCCGATAATGATTAGATTGTTCCAAAGACTGTTTGGGGAAAGAGTAGAGAATTGTGAGTAGCTATTTTCAATAATAAATAATGAAAAAATGGGAACTAGAAGATAAATCACTGATAGGCTAATCGTTTTGAAGGCTTTAGAGATATGACCTCGGAGCTGTTTGTATCCTAAAAGACCAAAAAATATCAGGAAAGTTAGTGCAACTAATAGCTGTTGAGTTTCCATTTTATTAAAGTTCGAATTAAATAGCACTAATTCATTGCGATATAAACGTGGAAATGTAAAAGTAGTGAATATATATTGAACGATTAATAATATTGTTAAGATACGGATATCTCTTCTTTTGATTCTCCGTGTTGCTCCATTTAAGATAAAGCATGTTAGACCTAAAGCAAGGACTATTAAGTGGAGGTACCAAAATTGATTATCTTTAGTTATCCGTAAAGTATAGGGAAGCTCAATAAAGGCTAAATTTTTATATTTATCTCCAGTTGATGTGTCAATGGATTCAACCAATTGTCCACCGACTTTAATTTTTACAATAGTCGGATTTTCACTAACAAAGTATTCAAATGATAAGGTTCTTACAGAAGAGGAAGATTTAATTACGAGTGAATTTTCTTCACCTAGAGAAGAAAAATTAGGAATTAAATCAGCATCATTGATTCCCCATTGGTTTTCTATAATTTCTGATGAATGAATATAGTGTCCATTTATTTGGATGCTGTCGATTACTTGGTTTGGTTGTTCTGCGATTATTTCTATAGTTCCATCATTTTTTGTAGAACCTAATTCGTTTTGAATGAGATGTGCATAGAGAAAAAAACTTCCAATCAATCCGATGGAGATTAGTATGTGAATAAGCTGTTTGATTAGTTTCATATTTATTAACAATTCTAAGTTTTATATTTTTATGTAAAAGCCAGTACATATTATATCAAATTTTTCTTATTAACTCAAAATTTGTTTTTATCTATACTGTGGAGTTAGAAGTGTAGAAAAAGAAAAGGCTTTATAGCCAAACTAGGATAGAATTAGGAAAAAAAACTAAAAAATGGTATAATGAAAAGAACTGCAATTTGATGGAGAGGATTCATGAAACACGTTTTTATTATCGGTAGTCGTGGACTGCCAGCAAAATATGGTGGCTTTGAGACCTTTGTCCAACAATTGGTCAGTCACCAACAATCTGAAAAGATTCATTACCATGTGGCGTGCTTGTCTGATACAAGTCATCACCAACATTCGACCTACCTGGGTGCAGATTGCTTCACCATTAATCCACCAAAACTTGGACCCGCTCGTGTGATTGCTTATGATATGATGGCGATTACTTATGCCCTTAAAATCATCAAGGAACAGCAGATAGAGCGACCAATTTTCTATATCTTGGGAAATACCATAGGTGGCTTCATAGTGCCTTTTGCAAAAATGATTCACTCTGTTGGAGGTACCTTGTTTGTCAATCCAGATGGTTTGGAATGGAAACGGACCAAATGGGCTAAACCAGTTCAACGCTATCTAAAATTTTCTGAAAAAATGATGGTCAAATATGCTGATTTGATTGTCGCTGACAATGAAGGTATTGAAGATTACTTGCAGTCTGAATACTCAGCTACAAATACAACTTTTATTGCCTATGGTACAGAGTTAAGTCCGACTAAGTTAACCAAAGAATCTGAACAAGTTCGCCAATATTTTACAAATTGGAACATTAAAGAGAAGGAATATTTCCTGATAGTTGGTCGCTTTGTTCCAGAAAATAATTATGTAACAGCTATCAAGGAATTTATGGCCAGCAAGACAAAACGCGATTTGGTCATTATAGCCAATCATGAAGGCTCTGCTTATTTCCAACAGCTCAAAGAAGAAACAGATTTTGCATCTGATTCACGTATCAAATTTGTTGGAACAGTGTACGATCAAGAACTGCTAAAGTATCTTCGACAGGAGTGTCGAGCTTATATCCATGGACATGAAGTTGGTGGTACTAATCCTGGTCTACTTGAGGCCTTGGCACAAACCAATGAAAATTTGGTTTTAGGTGTTGATTTTAATAGAAAAGTTGCCCTAGAAGGTGCTCATTATTGGAGCAAAGATGCAGGAAATTTGGCTCATTTGATTGATCAAATAGATGGACAAGCGGAATCCATTGAGCTTGGAAAAGTTGCAAAAAAACACATGCAAGAAGCCTATACATGGGAAAAAATTGCACGTGAGTACGAGGAATTATTTTTACAATGAAAGTAAATATACTCATGTCGACCTACAATGGTCAACAGTTCTTAGCTGAGCAAATTCGCTCTATCCAAGAACAGACTTACACAGACTGGACACTATTTATTCGTGATGATGGTTCCAGTGACAATACAAAAGAAATACTTAAAGATTTTGAGCGTCAAGATAGTCGAGTTCATCTTATTGATAGTGATAAGAGTGACAATCTTGGAGTTATTAAAAGTTTTCACAAACTAGTGAACCACGATAGGGCTGACTATTATTTTTTTAGTGATCAGGATGATGTTTGGTTGCCAAATAAATTGGAACTCAGTCTAAACGAAGCCCAAAACTATCCAGCTAATCTCCCCTTAATGGTTTATATGGATTTAAAAGTGGTGAATCAAGATTTAGAGATTATGACTGAAAGCATGGTAAAATCTCAATCTCATCATGCCAATACGGAATTGGTGCAAGAGTTGACTGAGAATACTGTGACTGGCGGTGTCGCCATGATTAATCATACTCTCGCTGAAATGTGGCAAGAGACAGATGATATACTCATGCACGATTGGTACTTGGCCTTACTTGCTTCAGCCTTTGGGGATTTGGTGTTTATTGATCAACCAGGTGAATTGTACCGCCAACATTCTGATAATGTTTTAGGTGCTCGAACTCTCTCAAAACGCTTTAAAAAATGGATTCGTCCTCACATTTTATTTGCGGTCTATTGGGACTTGATCAAAAATAGCCAAAAACAAGCCCGGCATTTATTACAAATGCCACTTTCTCAATCAAATAGAGAATTAATAGAAGCCTTTGTAACCATTATGGATAAACCAATGCTTGAACGATTCAGGATTTTGAGAAAATATGGTTTAAGAAAAAACAAAACCTTTCATACATTAGTATTCACAACATTGATTGTGACAAAATTTGCATATAAGGAATAGCTATGAATTTATTAAATAAAGAAAATCAAATACTCTTAAGAGAGATGATTAAAACAGATTTTAAATTGCGTTACCAAGGTTCTCTCATTGGGCATCTCTGGTCGATTTTGAAGCCGATGTTACTTTTTACAATTATGTATTTAGTATTTGTTCGTTTTTTGCGCTTTGATGATGGAACTCCTCATTATGCAGTAGGGCTACTATTGGGTATGGTAACATGGAACTTTTTTACAGAAGCAACTAATATGGGGATGATGTCTATTGTTTCACGCGGGGATTTGTTGCGCAAATTGAATTTTTCGAAAGAGATAATCGTCTTTTCTTCAGTTGCAGGAGCTGCAATTAATTACGCCATTAACTTAATGGTTGTGTTTGTATTTGCTGCTATTAACGGGGTTCCCTTTACTTGGTCCATTTTAATTATAATCCCATTGTTTTTTGAATTGGCATTACTAGCAACAGGTATAGCTTTCATTTTATCCTCTTTATTTGTAAGATTTAGAGATATTGGTCCAATTTGGGAAGTGTTCTTACAGGCTGGATTGTATGCAACACCAATTATTTATTCACTAACATTCATTTTACAGCGTGGGCAAGTAACATTTGCTAAATTGATGATGTTGAATCCTGTTGCACAAATTATTCAAGACTTGAGACATTTTATTGTTTATTCTGGGAATACTACAGTTAGTGAATTGATTGAAAATCCTGTTATTGTGGCAATTCCGTATATTCTTCCAGTCGTTGTTTACCTATTGGGTATAACTGTGTTTAGAAAAAATGCCAAAAAGTTTGCGGAGATTTTGTAATGGTAAAAAAAAATAATATTGCTGTAAAAGTAGAACATGTTAGCAAGAGTTTTAAGCTTCCAACGGAGAGTAGTCAGAGTTTAAGAACTACACTAGTTAATCTATTTAAAGGAATTAAAGGCTACGTAGAGTATAATGTTTTGCAGGATATCAGTTTTGAAGTTGAAAAAGGGGACTTTTTTGGAATTGTTGGTCGCAATGGTTCTGGTAAGTCGACACTGTTAAAAATTTTATCTCAAATATATGTTCCTGAAAGAGGGACTGTAGCTGTGGATGGTAAATTAGTTTCTTTTATTGAACTTGGTGTTGGTTTTAATCCGGAACTAACTGGTAAGGAAAATGTATACCTAAACGGTGCGATGTTAGGATTTACTGCAGAAGAAATTGATGCAATGTATGATGATATTGTTGAATTTGCGGAATTAAGTGAATTCATGAATCAAAAGCTGAAAAATTATTCTAGTGGTATGCAGGTACGTTTAGCCTTTTCAGTTGCCATTAAAGCTCAGGGAGATATTTTGATACTTGATGAGGTTCTAGCAGTCGGTGACGAGGCCTTTCAGCGTAAATGTAATGATTACTTCCTAGAGCGTAAAAAAAGTGGAAAAACGACTATTCTTGTCACCCATGATATGGGAGCTGTGAAAAAGTATTGTAATAAAGCTCTTCTTATAGAGAAAGGATACGTCAAGGCATTAGGAGAACCTGATGATGTAGCTAATCAATACAGTTTTGATAATGTGCTTGCCTCAATAAGCGAAGTTACAGAAAACGAAGAACCTCTACATCAGAGTGATATTGTAAAAGATTTGCAGATTAATCTGGTCTCAAAAAATCAAATTGAACCAGATGAATCAATTGAAATCGAGTTTAAATATACGGTTTTAGAAGATATTGAAACACATATTGCATTTACATTTTTAGATTTAGAACGTCATTTTGATGTATATAACGACAATTCTATGGATTTAAAAACATTTGGCAAAGGTGAGAAGTTTATCCGAGTGAAATGTAAGCTACCTTCAATTAATCAGGCAAAATTAAAAATGGCGGTGTCAGTACGAAATAGTAATAAACAGCCGTTATTATTTGCAAAGACTTCTGACACACCAGCTATTTTTATTAGTAGGAAGTTTAGTACTGATAATATTGCAGAGGAAGACGCAGCAACCGGGTTTATTCAGAGAAATAGCCAATGGGAACTACTAGAATAATAAAATATAACGGAGGCAGAATGTCGCGTTTGTTGGTATATGTTCACTATAATAAATATAATGTTGTCAGTGAATATATTTATTATCAATTAAAGTCGATACGAAGTATTTATTCAGACATAGTTTTTGTTTCTAACAGCCATATTTCAAAGGACATAGTACAATATTTACAGTCGGAACGACTGATTGATTTTTTTATCCAGAGAGAGAATATTGGTTATGATTTTGCGGCATGGAAAGAAGGGCTGAATCAAGTAACATTTTATCAATATGATTCGATAACTCTGATGAATGATACATGTTTCGGCCCCCTCTGGAACCTAGAGGATTATTATAGTCAATTTGAAAGTGATGTTGATGTAGATTTTTGGGGGATGACCAATCACTTAGAGACAAAAATAGATAGTGTAGTTGTCCCGGAACATTTACAGTCATATTTTATGGTATTTAAAAAACGAATCTTGCAGAGTCAAGCATTTGTTGGTTTTTGGTCATCGGTAAGTGAGTTAACAGATATTCAAGATGTTATAAAATTATATGAGAGCCAATTGACAAAAATACTTTTATCAGAGGGCTATAGCTATAAGTGTGTATTAGATACATCCATTTGTTGTAAAACCCTTGAAAATAGAAATGTTACACTAGAATATCCAGAAGTTATACTTAAAAATAATGTTCCATTCATAAAAATAAAGAGTTTTACCGAATATCCAGACAGAATATATTCTTTATTACATCTTATTAGGATGAAAACGGAATATCCAGTTGAATTAATCGAGAGGCATTTGAGGCAGATAATTATTCCGGGTACGAGTTTTATTCCTCAAATACGGGTTTCGCAAACGATGGAAACTGTTCTATCTTCGAGGTCGGTACTTCTTCATGTTCACATAGAATCAGTGTCTATTTTTGAAGAGTATATTGAAGAGTTATGCAAAATAGCCGATAGGTGCCAGTTACTAATAACATTGCCAGAAACTGATTTTTCAAATAATTTTAGTATAGTTGAGAGATATTTATTCACCTACCAATTGAGAGCACAGATTGTAAAACTCACAGATGAATTGCATTTTTTTGAAATAGTAAATAACTATATGGGAGATGCCAAATATCTTGCTCATATAACTGTCAAACAAACAAAGGAAATAAAATATTCTGGAGAGGATATTATTGACAGGCATCAGTTGAGGAAAATGTTTTTTACATCATTCGATGCAGTGATTTCTAATTTTGAATCACAATCTAATTTGGCTGTAGTTATTCCGGACTTAACAATTAATCAAAGATATGATAGAAAAAGCCTTCGTGAGGGCAATCCAGAACTTATTCGTCAATTGAATATACTCTATGAATCACTTGTGAGAACTAAGAAAGTTGATTTTTATAAAGTGCCTTATATAATTGGAGAAGAAGTAAGTTGGTATTGGATAAAAACAGAACACTATAAAAAGCTTGAGGAAAAATTTAGAAACATTGATTTTTCAAAAGAAGATAGATTATTGCTAGTTCCAATATTATTTATTTATAGCGCGTGGGATTTATCAAATGATTATGCAGTGGTCGAGAATACTGAAAATGTGAGTCCAATATTGGAAAAGATTAGTTTTTCCAGCGAAAGGGAATTACGTTTAATTATTGAAGAAAAAGAATTTTTACAAATTGGACTGAGAAGGACACTAAAGATAATATCTGTTGGAATTGTAAGTGTGTTTAAGATGATAAAGAAATCTCTATTAAAAAATTAGGGATAACGGATGACAAACAAGGGGAAGATAGTGTGAAGAGCAAAATAGTATCACCGAAAACAATATTTATTTGGAATTTATTAGGAAGTATTTCTTCAGCAGCAATATCAATATTTTTATTGTTACTAGTAACACGTTTGTTGACGGAATTAGAGGCTGATATTTTTAGTTTTGCTTATGCAGTAGCAAATCTTTTTGTAATCATTGCTAGTTTTCAGGTAAGAGATTATCAAGCGACTGATGTTTCGAAAAAGTTTTCGTTTAGCCAGTATCTTGCAACAAGGCTTATAACAATCACTATTATGCTATTACTTGCCTTAAGCTATATTTTTCTGTCTAAATATGAATTTCAAAAATCTGCTTGTATTTTCCTAATATGTTTGTATCGCGGAAGTGACGCTCTGTCGGATGTTTTTCAAGGATTGTTCCAACAAAATGCTCGGCTAGATATTGCAGGTAAATCACTTTTTTTGAGAAACTCTATTGTGATTTTGACATTTGGACTTGGTTTGTTTATAACCAATAACCTGCTACTCTCATTAATCTATCTAGTCATTAGCTCATATTTATTTGTTTTCTTTTTTGATGTTCCGAATTTGTTTCAATTTACGAGGGTTATCAAAGAAGAAATTAATTTGAAAGCCATTAAAAATATATTGTTAGAATGCTTGCCGTTATTTATTAATGCATTTTTACTTGTTACTATCTATAATCAACCTAAATATGCTCTCAATACTTTTTTTGAGAGAGGTGTTATAGGAACAGGTGTTCAAAGGGATTTTAACATTTTATTTATGCCTGTTTTTTCAATGAATATTTTATTGATTTTGTTTAGACCCATGATAACTCAGTTGGCTATATATAGAAGAGCTGGGGACTATAATCAATTTAAACAATATCAGAAGCGTATCGTTAAAATGGTTGTCGGGTTGGCTGTGTTAGTTTTGGTCGGGGGGATAGTATTGGGGATTCCAGCATTAAATATTCTCTATGGAACGAATCTTAATAAATACTGGCTAAGCTTTATTATAACAATGCTTGGGGGAATTGCGAGTACCTTTGCAACCATTTGTGATAACATGCTTACTGTTTTGAGGAAGCAAAAGTATCTCGTAATTTCATTTGCAATTTCTTGTCTATTATCCATATTGATTTCTAATCCATTGGTAGAATATTATGGAATATTGGGGGCAGCTATTGCTTTTGTGAGTTCGATGTGGACTTGGTTTTTAATTTCTTTAGTAATATATCTAAAATTGCAAAAACATTTGAATTGGGAAGTACAAGAATGAAGATAGAAAAATTATTTTTAAGGTTAGCAATCCCCTTTTTGTTAATTTCAATATTTGTTATGCCTGTGACAAAGGTTCCTGATGAAGCAACACATGCTTTTATGTCGTGGAATATATTATTTGACTCTCCTACAAGTAGAGATACAGAGGCAATGAATGAATTACGGGCAGCAGATTTTACGTATTCAGAACCGGAGATTCATGCAGTTGATTCTACAGAATATTCAAGCCTTTTTACCAAAATTCGTGATTTTTCAAAGGACAAATTATCTATCGATTTTTCTCTGAAATCGTTAATGAGTACACCTCAGCTAATTGGTCTAGTTGTAGGTAAATTGATTTATCCGTCATATGGTATGATGGTCACTATAGGGCGCCTTTTTAATACAATAGTCTATATTATAGGTATCTACTATTTGATAAAAAAAATAAAGTATGGGAAGATGACGCTGTTTTTTGTCTCGCTTTTACCTATGATGATTCAGCAGGCTGGCTCACTGTCTTATGATGTGGTGAACTATCTGGCTGTTGTTGCATTTTTTGTTTTTTATGTTAACTTATTGGTAGACAAGGTGCTGACCACCAGGAAATTTATTAATTTAATATTATTATCCTTGCTATTATATTTAACAAAAGCAAATAATATTTTACTTTTGGCACTATTGTTTTTTGTTGATTTTGAATTTGAAGGTGTCTTATCTAAGTTTAATTCGATTTTAAAATGGATTCAAAAGAGAAGATTACCAATTCTTATTTTGGGATTAGGACTAGTTTTACTTGTTAGCTATCTGTTCCTACATAATAGAGGTGGTGTCGTGCACTTTGTTAAAGTGATGATAAACAGCTTATTTATCAATAATAGAAATGATCATCTTAATGGTATTTTAACGGTTGGTATTTTTGGTTATTTTGGCTGGTTTGTCACTCAATTACCTCTTTGGTTAATTTTCATAGATATTTTCATTTTTACGTTATTATTATTTAATGATGGAAATTTAAAGATAAGTAAAACAGAAGGTCTTGCTTCGTTATTTGTACTCCCTGTTCAGGTAGCTATCATTGTAGCGGGCATGTATTTTGCATGGACACCGACAGCTATTGGACCAAATGCAATGATTTCTCAAGGGGCACAAGGAAGATACTTTACTCCATTTTTAGTCTATCTATTTCCGGCATGTTTAATGTTAAAAGAGCAGGTAAGTGTATCGGTAAAACAGAAGTATTTGATACGGTTGATCACTGGCACAGTAGTCATTAACTTTATCATGTATCTATTTTTGATAGTGGATTATTATTGGTTGTAATTTAAGATAGTGGAAGAGGGAAACGTGAATATATTATTTACATTGAATGATGCTTTTGTCCCGCAAGTTGCAGCTTGTATGGGCTCAATCATGCGAACATTAAACGAAGACGATACATGCCATTTTTATCTTTTCTCAGATGGTATTAGTCAACAGAATAAAGAAAAACTTCATCAATTTGTTACCGACGGAGGAAATAAATTGACAATCGTTGAATTGGAAAACTTGGAATCATATTTTGATTTTGAAGTTGACACAAATGGTTGGGCTTCGGTTGTACTTGCAAGATTACTTGTAGATAAATTACTGCCCGAAGAAGTTGATAGAATCATCTATTTAGATGGAGATACTTTAGTTTTAGAAAATATTCGGGAGCTATGGGAAGTAGATTTAGAGGGGAAAGTCCTTGGAATGTGCCCAGAACCAACAGCTTCATCTGAGAGAAGAGAGAGTTTGGGTTTGGGTACGTATACATATCATAATGCGGGAGTTCTTCTAATCGATTTGAAACGGTGGCGTTCAAAAAGTATAGGAACAATTATTTTTGATTATTATAAAGAAAAAAATGGAGAGCTTTTTGCTAATGATCAAGATGCACTGAATGGAGCATTGAAAGAAGAGATAAAAACACTCTCAATAACTTATAATTATTTTAATATTTTTGATGTTTATCCATATCGTACGTTGGAAAAATTAAGTAGGCCTTCAACGTTTATTTCAAAAGAAGAATTTGTAAAAATTCGTAAGCAACCACGTATTGTTCATTTTTTAGGCGAAGAACGTCCATGGAGAATCGGAAATAAACATCGATTTAGAGAGGACTATGTTTCTGCATTAAATCAGACGCCATGGAAAGGTACTCAATTTGAGAGTGGTTGGCAGCTTTACTTTTTCTGCTTTAATCTTTTTAACATGGTTATGAAGCCTTTTCCTATGTTGCGCTATAAAATTATTACAGTCTTAATTCCTGTATTCATGAAATATAGGAAAATTAGATTACAAAAAGGAGTCTAGGTGTGAAGTTTTCCGTTATTATCCCAGCGTACAATGTTGCTGATTATCTGGAAGAATGTGTGTATAGTGTACTGAATCAGACTTATGAAGAATTTGAAATATTGTTGGTAGATGACGGTTCTACAGATGGTATAACCTCCAATATATGCGATAAATTAGCAGCTAAAGATGATAGGGTGAAGGTATTTCATCAGTCTAATGGGGGATTATCTGCAGCCAGAAATACAGGGATAAAGAACGCTAGTGGTGACTATATTTTATTTTTAGATGGAGATGATTTTTGGACTGATATATGCTTTTTAGATGAAATTAATAGAGAAATAATTTCACATGACGAAGTTATTGATGCAGTTATCTATCCATTTTCCTACTTTTACGGTAAGGATGATGTAGCAGTTCGAAATTTTTCTAAAAAATTACCGTTTCATCAGGTTATTACAGATACGCGCTTACTCGTTGAAACAGGAGCCCTAATCACCCCTGCTTGGAATAAGTGTGTCAGAAGAGATAAATTTACCTCTGCTCTTAATTTCTTGAGTGGATATCTATATGAAGATGGTATTTGGTGTGCAAATCTCTTGAAAGAGTTGAATGTATTTATTGTTGTAAATAATACACAATGTATGTATCGTCAGAACCGACAAGGAAGTATTACAAATAATGTCACGCTTCGACATGTAGAACATGCCTTTAGAGGAATTGAAGAAAATTTAAAGAATTTTAAACAACTATCGAATGAGAAACAAGAAGCACTTTTGATTTATTTATCAAATTCTTATATTTCCATCTTGCCATTTGTATTTCCATATCTGAATAATTCTGATATAAAAATGTTTGTGAAAAAATTTAGATATTTGCTAAAATATTCACATAGGGTAGAACTTGTTTCGTTTAGAATCTCAGGTTTAATGACCAGAGTTCTGGGGATATATGTATCAACATTTATTCAAAACAAACTTTTGAAAATTTATAAAAGTAGATAATAATAGAAAGTGATTGGTAACACTGTGAAAAGGTGGATTAGAAATTTCACAACGCGATTATTTATCTTATCAGGTAAATACAAGCTATTGTTTTATATATTAGAGCTTACCAAAAATATTGCAAAGTTTTTCTGGAGCATTCCAAAATATATAAAGCGAACTCTACTAGCTTTGCAACGTGATAAGCAACGTAGAAATAATTATTCAGATATCAAAAATCGTTACTTGATTTACACAATTTATGAACATCAATCGTATTTACAGGACTATAAAGTAATTTTTTTAGAGGCATTGGCTAAAATTTCTCGAGATGTTTTAATTGTTGTAAATGGTAAACTTCCACAGGCTGATATAAATCGTTTAGCACAATATGGTAAGGTTGTGGAAAGAGAAAATGAGGGGTATGATGTTGCGGCTTTCCGACATGGGATAATGCATACTGGAAAAGAGGCGTTACAACAGTATAATCAGGTCATCTTGGTTAATGATACGAATATTGGTCCTTTTAGAGATTTGGAAGAGGTTTTCTCTGAATTTAATTCCAATCAGCTAGACTTTTGGGGAATTTCGATGGGTGAGGAGCAGCTAGACTTTACCGGCTATAACCCTTATGGTAAAATTCCTAAGCACTTACAATCATATTTTGTTGTTATTGAAAATAGCTTGCTTAGGTATGAAGGATTTTATGATTATTGGGAAAAGCTCTCTGATACGGATTCTCGTAATAAGGCAATTGGAAAACATGAAACTGTGTTTGCAAAATATTTTTATGATCGAGGCTTTAAGTATGATGCATTGATTAAAGACACGAAAGATAGTGCATTGTATATTCATCCGCTTAAATTATTAAAGCAAGGTTGTCCATTAGTTAAGTATTCGGCCTTTAGAAATTATGACAGAGAACAATATTTTTGGCATGGTTTAGAAAGAGAATCTGAGATTCCGGATTTGATGGAGTATATTGCTAAGGAAACAGATTATCCGATTGAAGTGGTGTCTTCTATATTAGAAGATTTTAAAACTAGAGAAAATCAATCTTATATTTTGATTATTGATGGTGTCGAAAATATTATTCCACAATGTACACGTTATCGTGTGTTAAATAAGGCTGAGCAATTGCGAGAACTTGGTTATACAGTTCGAGTGATAAATAATTCTCTTGTACAACTTCAGGATGCACAGTTTGCTAGTCATATTATTATTTATAGAGCTCCATTCAATGATATGCTGAAAGAAATTTGTAGAGCAGCACACATAAAGAACAGACCTGTTTATTTTGATATTGATGATTTGGTTTTTGATACAAAATTTACAGATGAACTTGAATTTACCCAAGGCTTGAGCAAGAGAGAGAAAAAAGGCTATGATACAAGTGTCTTAGCTTACAAAAAAATGCTTTCTCTCTGCGACTATGCTATCACATCGACTTCGAAATTGAAAGACGAGCTTGAACAATATAAAAACAAGGTTATCTTGAATCGCAACGTCATGTCTAAAGAATTAGTTGAGCGTAGTTTACAAGTTAAGAAAAATTCGAACGACAATAAAGTCAAAATAGGATATTTCTCAGGGTCAATTACACACAACGAAAATTTTGATTTAATTAGCCAAGCATTGCTACATCTGCTTCAAAAGTACCCGCAAGTGGAATTACATATAGTAGGATATTTAGACATTCCTAAACCATTCCAAAAATTCAAAAAACAGATTGTGAGTCATGAGTATGTTGATTGGAGAAAGCTTCCAAATTTAATTTCACAAGTTGATATTAACTTGGCGCCGCTTGTAACCACAACCTTTAATGAAGCAAAGTCGGAAATTAAATGGATAGAAGCGGCAGCAGTTAAAGTTGTGACAGTTGCAAGTAATCTTGGAGCATTTGAAGAAATGATTCAAGATGGAGTGACTGGAGTTCTAGCAGATGATAACGAATGGGAAAGTAAATTGGAGAGATTGATTCTTGAACAAGACTTGAGAGAACAAATAGCAGAAAATGCTTTTGAATTTGTAATGAATCATTGCACTACAGCAAATAGAATTAATGATTTTTTGAAAGAAGAGTTAGTCTAATGAAACGTATTTTGTTTATTTCTCCTACGACTAGTATGGATAATGGTGCGGAGAAGTCTATTTATTATCTAATGAAGTACCTTATTCAACTGGGACACACAGTTATAAATGTTACTCATGCAATAGGAGGGGAACCGCAAGATAAGCATGAGCAACTTTATAAAATGATAGGGGTTAAGAATTACTATTTGCCAACTGTCAAGTGGTGGTGGCCGGATGCACCAGGTGGAGAAATCCTTAATAGAGAAGAGGCTACAAGCTACTATCGCCAGAATGTTCAGGACATAGCTGAAATTATTGAGCAAAATGAGATAGACTTGGTTATTTCAAATACTGTTAATGTTTTTCAGGGAGCAATTGCTGCCTCATGTCAAAAGGTTCCCCATTTCTGGCTAATTCATGAATTCCCTAAAAATGAGTTTGCTTATTATGCTGATAAAATTGACTTCATAGAAGACTATTCTTCAGAATTATTTAGTGTGACTGGAGAGTTAAATAATTTTTTAACACCACTATTTAATAAGAAAGTCCGTCCGTTTATTTCTTATACTGAGCAAGAAACAAAAGATTTAAAAAAAGGCAACCAAGTTAGAATTGTTTCTGTTGGTCGATTAACAGAAGGAAAAAATCAATTAGAACTTATAAAAGCATATAAGACACTAAATAGATTAGATATTGAATTGGTTTTTATTGGAGGATGGGATAGTAAATACAAAGCTATTTGTGATGAATATATCCATGAAAATAAATTACAGAAAAATGTTAAATTTTTAGGTAACTTAGATAATCCTTGGGAAGAAGTAACTGATAGAGATATCTGTGTTTTCCCCTCATCTATGGAAACTTTTGGCTTAGTCTATGTTGAAGCAATCTTAAGAGGGCTTCCAGTAATTCTATCAGATAATTTAGGACATTTGACGGCATTTGAAATATTCTCAGCAGGTCAAATTTATAAATTGGGCGATATAGAAGACTTGGTGACTAAGTTAGAGCAAGTGATTGAATCCTTTAGAGATTTTTCAGATAGGGCTCGGCTTGATGTGGAACGTTTACGTACTCTATATACACCGGAAGTTGCCTATAAAGAAATACTGAACGGCATCAATCACTTAGAATATGCTGGACACCAAAATACAAATTTAAGTCACATAAAAGAGTTACTGACTTTAAATATGCATCCAACAAGATTGGAGCGTTATGCAAGATTAATCAGCAATATCGCGACAAAAATCAGACATAAACTTCGACTTTAATGAATAATAGGATAGCTATGCTAAAATATGTATATTATAGTTTCTTCAAATGAGTAAGTAGAATCTGAAAAGTTATATAGAATTCTAGTTTTAGAGAGAAAAAATGAAAGTATTAATGATTATTCCTGCCTACAATGAAGAAGAGAGTATTCTTCAAACGGTTCGGGAGATTATAGATTATAGAAATAGTGTGAATTTCCAATTGGATTATGTTGTCATTAATGATGGCTCAACAGATCGCACGAAAGAAATTTTGATAAACAATAAATTAAATGCAATTCACTTGGTACAAAACTTGGGGATTGGCGGAGCTGTTCAAACAGGATATAAATATGCCTTGGATAATGACTATGATGTAGCTGTTCAATTCGATGGTGATGGTCAACATGACATTCGTTCATTAAATAGCTTAATTCAGCCAATCTTAGTTGGTCAAGCTGATATGGTGATTGGCTCACGCTTTGTTGGTGAAACCTTGTCAGAATTCCAAACCAGTTTTATGAGAAGATTTGGAATAGGTGTTATTTCAAATATGATAAAAATAACAACTGGAAAACGCATTTGGGATACAACATCTGGTTATCGTTTGGGAAATAGAAAAGTAATTGCTCAATTCGCCAGACGATACCCTACGAAATATCCGGAACCAGAATCAACTGTTCATTTACTAAAGCAAAATTTCCAAGTAGTAGAAGCACCTGCTAATATGTTTGAGAGAGTAGGAGGGGTTTCTTCGATTACTCCATTTAAGTCCATCCGCTACATGGTAGAAGTTTGCTCATCTATTTTGATTGCTTCGCTTATGAAGGAGGGGGAATAATGACTATACAAGCATTAGCTATGTTTCTTGCCTCACTAGGTTTTTTGTATTTTATTTTTAGGAATATTAATAAAAATAAGATTTTATTCGAACATGCCTTTATGTGGATTGTTATTGGCTTCGGGCTGATTGTTTTTGCACTCTTTGATGTTATTCCTATTAAATTGGCTTATTTATTCGGGTTTGGTCTGACTTCCAATTTCTTGTTATCTGTGGCAATTTTTGTTCTCTTGGTGATTGGATTTTTGCATAGTATGGCTTTATCTCAACAAAAGCAGCAGATTAAAAATTTAATTCAAGAAGTATCAATGGCTAAAAAAAGAATCTCTGAGTTGGAGGAGCATCATGCAGAATAACCATACATTTGTTATCTGTGCTTATGGAGATAGTAAGTATCTAGAAGAATGCATCCATTCGTTAAAGCAGCAAACACTTCAATCACAACTCATCCTATACACTAGTACTCCGAGTGAATATATAGAACAAATTTGCCAAAAGAATGCAATCGTAATGCATACCGCACAAGGAGGAGGTATTGGAAAAGATTGGAATTTAGCACTCTCTTTTGTAACAACCCCTTATGCTACAATTGCTCATCAAGATGATATTTATTTACCAGACTATTGTGAAAAAATAATGTCTCAGATGACAGAGGAAACGTTGATTGCTTATTCAGATTACCAGGAAGTTAAGGAAGGTGTGGCTATTCCCTTAACTTCAAACTTGAAAATCAAGCAACTCATGTTACGGACAATGGCCATGTTTCCCAAATGGAAGTTTTGGCGGAATAGGGTTTTAGCCTTTGGTAATCCAATTTCTTGTCCAGCTGTGACCTATAATTTGAAGAAACTGAATGATTTCAAGTTTAATGAAGCAATGAAAGTTTCTCTTGATTGGTTTGCTTGGTATCAGATTGCACAAAAAAATGGGAGCTTTACCTTTGTAGATGAAAGTCTCATGTATCACCGCATTCATGAAGAATCTGAGACGACAAATAGCATTGAAAACAATCTTCGTACAAAAGAAGACTATGAAATGTATTTGTTGTTTTGGCCAAAGTTTATTGCCAAGTTTCTCCTGAGTTACTATGTTAAGAGTCAAGAGACGAATAACTAAAATATTTTGGTTGTTGATCATTGTGTTCTCACCAATTCCTACTCAAAATATTTCAAAAACATTTCAGAAATTTTACAAAACATTCAACGTTGTCATGTAAATGTAATAAAAAATTTCAAAAGATAGAGGTTTTCATAGGAAAATCTCTTTTTTTGTGCTAGAATAATAGATGGAGGTCCGATATGATCAAAATTTTTGGTAAAATTCGTTACCATTGGCAACCGGATTTATCATGGGCCATCATATACTGGTCACTTACCTTCACACCTATTTTTATTGGTATGGCACTTTTATTGGAGAAGTTGCAAGTTTCAAGATTATTTATTCTACTTGTCTCACTCTTTGCTGTATTAGTAGTGCTCGGCTTACATCGCTATTTCGAGATAAAAGATGAGCATTTACGGATTGCTTCGGCTAATCCTTTTGCAGTGCAGAAAATTGAAATTGCTACCATAGAAAAAATTGAAGTTTCTTATTTAGCCATTCGTATATTTGCAAAAGAGTTTCCCAACGGACGGATGTATTATATGCGTAAATGGACAAAAAAATACTTTATTAACCATTTAGCTATTCATAGTTGCTTCAAGGGTAAAATTGAATTAATAGACCATTTAATAAAACAGGATTATTTTGAAGAGTATTATACAAAAAAAGCCAAATCAATCCGCTGAAATGGCTTTTGTAGGGCATGATTTGATGGCTTTAAGAATATCTGGATTGGGCTCAATTGTTTTCTCTAATTGTGAGTCGTCTGAAAAAACAACGATACCATTGTCATCATAATCAAACAGAGATGAGTAGGTTTGGCAGAGCCCGCAAGCAATGCACCGTTCAGGAATAAGTTTTACTTTCATATTAGTATTGTAATCATATTTTAATAAAAATACAAGGAGTTTTCTCAATAATGTCACAAGAGCCATGGAATGAAGAAGTTTACCACACAGAAACAACTAGTCGTAAAGAACGTCTGAGTAAGGGGGTAGCGAATACAACAGTATTTACAGTTTTGGCAATTATTTTCTTTGTTATCGTACTGATTATTGGAATTATGGCTGTCTATCTCTCAATCGGTGGCGGTAGTAAAACAGATTCAACAAAAGAATTTTATACCCCAAGCACTACAACAGTCGTAGCAGAGAGCTCTTCATCGGCTGCTGAGACACAAGAATCTACTTCGACTGACACGACAGAAACAAGTTCTAGCCCAGCGGAAGCAACGGATGGCTCTACCCTTACTGTTCAAGCAGGTGAAGGTGTAGGACAACTGGCTGCTCGTGGTGGGATTTCAATTGCAGAGCTAGAGCGTTTGAATCCAGAGAAAATGACAACAGGGTCTTGGATTGCGCATCCTGGGGATGTAGTTCGTATTAGATAAAGAGGAGTTATGAAATCAATTCAAATTGCAATTGACGGTCCAGCTTCAAGTGGAAAGTCAACGGTTGCTAAAATTATTGCTAAAAATTTTGGATACACTTACTTAGATACAGGAGCTATGTATCGCTCGGCTACCTATCTAGCCTTGACAAACGATGTAGAGGTCACAGATCAAAAACGAATCGTGGCCTTGCTTGCCCAGTATCCCATTCGATTTGGGCGTGATGAAAACGGTCAGCAACTTGTTTTTGTCGGTGATGAAGATGTTACTTTGCCTATTCGAGATAATCAAGTAACAAATAATGTATCAGCGGTAGCAGCGCTTCCTCTAGTACGGGAAGAATTGGTCCGCCTGCAACAGGACATTGCGCAAGCTGGTGGGATTGTCATGGATGGTCGTGATATTGGTACGGTTGTATTGCCACAAGCAGAACTCAAAGTATTCCTTGTTGCCTCTGTTGAGGAGCGTGCCCTTCGTCGATTTAAGGAAAATACGGAACGTGGCATTGAGACCGACTTGGAATCCTTGAAAGAGGAGATTGCGGCTCGTGACTATAAAGATTCTCATAGAGAAGTTTCTCCTTTAAAGGCAGCAGATGATGCCATTACCTTTGATACAACAGGAGTATCCATCGAAGGTGTTGTTCAATTTATTTCAGAAAAAGCGAAAGAAATTATTGACAAGTAGTTTTAGACATGTTAGAATAGTCGTATTGAGAAAAGCAGAAGTGAGAACTTCTCGCCTTGCGACTAACGTTGTCTGGCTCTACGGATTAAGATTTCTTCGGAAAGAATAATGGTGTAGTGCGGACTTGTTTAGCAAGTCCGTTTCGTTTTTCTCGAAAAATATAAAATGAGGTGAAAAGCCATAGCAAAGCAAGATTTGTTCATCAATGATGAAATTCGAGTGCGTGAAGTTCGTCTTATCGGTCTTGAGGGTGAACAGTTGGGAATCAAACCACTCAATGAGGCTCAGGCCATTGCTGATAGCGCCAACGTGGATTTAGTATTGATTCAACCCCAAGCTAAACCACCAGTAGCGAAAATTATGGACTACGGTAAGTTCAAATTTGAATATCAGAAGAAACAGAAAGAACAACGCAAAAAACAAAGTGTTGTCACTGTAAAAGAAGTGCGTCTAAGTCCAGTTATTGATAAAGGGGACTTCGAGACAAAACTTCGTCATGCCCGTAAATTCCTTGAAAAAGGAAATAAGGTTAAGGTTTCGATCCGTTTCAAGGGTCGTATGATTACCCACAAAGAAGTTGGAGCGAAAGTATTAGCTGAGTTCGCTGAAGCAACCCAAGATATTGCCATTATCGAACAACGTGCTAAGATGGACGGACGTCAAATGTTTATGCAATTGGCCCCAGCTTCAGATAAAAAATAAGCTTTTTAAGCAAAAGGAGAATTAACATGCCAAAACAAAAAACTCACCGCGCATCAGCTAAACGTTTCAAACGTACAGGTTCTGGTGGATTGAAACGCTTCCGCGCTTATACTTCACACCGTTTCCACGGTAAAACTAAAAAACAACGTCGTCACCTTCGTAAAGCAGGTATGGTACATGCTGGTGACTTCAAGCGTATCAAATCAATGCTTACAGGTTTGAAATAAGCCGACTACTAGAATTTAGATTATTTGGAGGAAAATTAAATGGCACGTGTTAAAGGTGGCGTTGTTTCTCGTAAACGCCGTAAACGTATTTTAAAATTAGCTAAAGGTTACTACGGAGCTAAACATCTCTTGTTCCGCACTGCGAAAGAACAAGTCATGAACTCTTACTACTATGCATACCGTGACCGCCGTCAGAAAAAACGTGATTTCCGTAAATTGTGGATTACTCGTATCAACGCGGCTGCTCGTATGAACGGTTTGTCATACTCACAATTGATGCACGGTTTGAAATTGGCTGAAATCGAAGTAAACCGCAAAATGCTTGCTGATTTGGCAGTAAACGATGCAGCAGCTTTCACTGCTCTTGCAGATGCTGCTAAAGCAAAACTTGCTAAATAAGTATAAAAATCTAAAGAACTTGGTAGTGATGAACCAGGTTCTTTATTTTTGGAAAGTAGCTCACCACTTGCTAAATTTCGATATGGGTGATATACTTAACTAGTAAATAAATCGACGGTTTTTAACTTTCTCGTCATTTAGTTTTTCTTTTATTACTTCGACGAATGAGGAAACTTTGTTTCCTTATTTCCAACTTCAAACACTCCACTGGAGTGTTTGAACTCGCCTTGCCTGATTGAAACAGTCTGGGGGACTGTTTCAAGTCAATGCCTAGAAATAAGAAAGCATTGAGTTATGCCTGTGGCTGTTGACACAAACTTCGTTTGTTTCATTTCCGACCTTCAAAGGTTCCCCGAACCTTTGAAGCTAGTAATAAAAGTAAACTAAAAGACTATAATAAGTGGATGTGGTGATGCTATTTTACAATAGTTGATTACATTTATCATGTCGGTAATATAATAATGGTAAATAAGGAGAGAAACATAGATATGAAACAAGGTAAGACTTTGCTTTATGTAGCAGGAGTATCGCTTATTTGTGCTGTAGCATTGGTTACTTATCAAGCGTCTAACTATAGAGAGCAATCGAACTATCAAAAAACAACAAGCATAGAAACATCGCAATCAAAGCAATCAAAAGAGATTCCTTCAGATTCGAAAAAGGAAGTTCCAGGGATTGATAAGGCGACGGATGATGGTTTTTTACTCACTGATGAGTCACAAATTGAGGAAAAAACTGATTTAGGAATTATTGTCAATCATGGCGATCATAAGCACTTTTTCTTTTATTCAGATTTAAAGAATACAAAATGGGCTTATTTAATTCCTGAAAACTATCAAGAAAAAAACCATTCTTCTCAACCTAAGAGAAGCCAATTATCGTCAGGCTCGAAACAGACCGAAGATGAATACGTTTTTGATCCTAAAGATATTGTCGCAGAGGATGCCAATGGCTATACTGTTCGGCATGGGGATCATTATCACTATATTTTAAAATCAAGCTTAGATGGCACGACACACAGACAATTGACCTCTGATAGTCGTCAGTCGCCAACTTTTTCTATCGTTCACCAACAGGAAGGGATTCCGGGGATTGATTTTCAAACGAGTGATGGTTTCTTGTTTGATGGGCAAAATATCAGCGGTGTAACGGAAACCGGGATTCTAGTAAGGCATGGGAAACATTTGCATCTTATTCATTTTGAAACATTGAAAAGGAGTAAATGGTCTTATCTTGTGAATCAGTATAAACCAAATGTTGAATCGGATAAGAAGTCACAACCTGAGGTAGAAAATATTGAGTATCAAACCAAATTGGACTACTTAGCAAAAGAACTGAATTTAGAGCCATCACGTCTTAAGAAAGTCATTGTTGACGGTCAAATTGGATTAGAGTATCCGCATGGAGATCACACACATATTGTTTTATTAAAGGAAATTGATATAACGAAGCCGTTTGAAAGTCCGGAAGATCGTATTCTTAAACAAAAGGATGGAGAAACTCTTGAACAGAGAAAAGAACGTCTCATTAAACAGTACATGGAGCGTTTTAAAGTAAAACGTGAGGATATTACAATTGATGGGAACTATATGAGTGTACGCCATGGGGACCATGCGCACGTTTATAAAATTGATCCTAGTTTGCCAGATGATCCTGAGCGTGATGTTAAGAGCGAAACGGTAAATCTTGCTATTGAGAAACAATCAGTATATGGACCTTTTTATACAGAAGGTTCGACAGAAAATTTAACACGTAATGGTGTCCATCAAAAGTATCATCCGGAAGGTCTTCAGGATATTAAAAATTTCATTCTAGTAACATTCAGTACAAATAGTGATTTTGGTGATTTTGTCGTTAATGGTAAAAAAACGAAGAGAGTTTATTATTTGGTTCGTAAAGATTTAAATTGGGAGGATTTGAATATCGCCTATCCGCAGACCCTTCAACAAAAGGGACGCGTCTTTAACGGTTGGAATGCTACTTTGCCAAAGTCCGGCAAGATGGCAAGAGAACATCAAAGTTTTTATGCTGATTTTGATAATGTTTATCGTAAGCCAACCAAAAATATTTACACTCCAAGTGATGATGTTTCAAATATTGATCTATCAGACTATGTACCTGTTAAATATAGTGCGATAGCCAATGGTCGTTTAAAATTAAATGGTGAGATTCGAGCAGGGTTCATATACTTTGTGAAATCTGACTTAACTTGGAAACAAGCTAAGGAGCAGGGGCTTGTTGTACCAGAACCGGTTCCAAGCAAAGATTATGAGTTCATTGAGTTTAGGACAGTTATTACTGGTGGAGAAAAAGATACAGATTATGTTAGTGCCACAACGAGCTTGGCAGCATTTGGGACAACGGCTCCTCGTATAGGGCCTTACATTGCTAATAATACGGATAATCCAACGGACATCAATGATCCAAGTAGACATCCAAATTACTATTGGCATGATCCAAAGAATTATGTAGCCCTCGCATTTCGAGCAGGTGAAGGCGGTCAACTTCAGACCCATTTGGGAACTAGTAAAACAGTGGTTTACCTTGTTAGAAAAGGGTTAACACTAAACCAAGCTGGAATTTTTCCGCCATCTTTGAAGAGTGATACAGGTTATAAACGAGATTATACAAAACCTGTTATTCCAAATGTAGCATGGGATACACCTATTTTGGAAGATACTGTCTACGATATTCATTTCGATAAAGTTGAAAGTGATAGCAAAGATGGGACAGTTGAGCCAGGTGATACTTGGTTGCCTGGGAATCCATTGCCGAATACTCCCGATGTCCCTAATGGAGAAGGGAACGCAGATAGCTGGTTAGATGATTTGTTGACACCTAGTCCAGAAGCGACAGATGTAGAAACTGTAACAGAAGCTGAAACTACAACAGAAGATACAAAAGCAATTGAAAGTAGTACTGTTGCTCCCATAGATATCCC
This sequence comes from Streptococcus sp. 2018WUSS126, assembly GCF_044427425.1. Classification (NCBI taxonomy): domain Bacteria; kingdom Bacillati; phylum Bacillota; class Bacilli; order Lactobacillales; family Streptococcaceae; genus Streptococcus; species Streptococcus sp. 2018WUSS126. Next base: position 27,650 of record NZ_JAOTGB010000005.1, read on the forward strand.
TAAAAAATCATCAACAGAGGAAGAGCCTAGTGAGGATTCTATATTTCCTTGATGAAATAGAGATGAGTGATTTGAAATAGTGGTCTAATACTCTTCGAAAATCAAAATCAGACGTTGTTGACTTGATTTGATGAACTTCAGTTCTATCTGCATCTGCGTCGCCTAGCCTGTTTTTGATTTTCATTGAGTATAAAAAGGCTTAGAATCAATGTAGTAACTGACATGATTCTAAGCCTTTTAGTGTATTACCGTGAATTTGAACTGGTACTTGTTGAGCTAGTGCTTGTACCAGTATTTGGTGTGCTAGTAGCAGTTGTACTACCGTGAAGTTCTAGGTAGCTTGGTGCTTTAAATAGGTCAATTGTCGACTTATTGCCGTTTGTACTATACAAACTTGTTGATTGTTTGCCAAGTTTATTCTCTAGTGCAATCTCGGCAGCCAATGAGTCAATGTAGTTATATTGACTTGAATCCAAGGCTGGCAATCCATTGTCAAAGAACCGGATAAGATCACCAGTTTGAATGGCATCGCTAGTCGCCAGTTGTGCTGCAGTAGCTTCTTTAATTGCATCAATTTCTTTCTGAGTTGTCTCATCTGGATTTGTAATTTCAAGACCAGTTTCTGTATAGTAGATTTTACCTTCGTAGCTAGTGTATTTTGGTGTGATGAAACTGCCAGCGGTTCGAAGAGCCACAATTTGGCTGTGTTGGCTGGAAAGTAGGTCTTGACCAACTTGGAGATAGTTATCGGATTTGATTCCTAAAAGATGTTCGAGAGTAGGAAGTGCATCAATCTCACCACCATAGGTATCAAAAATCCCACCGTTGGTCATTCCAGGTACAACAATCATATATGGAACACGTTGCATCATGGCATTGTCAAAATCTGACCAAGTCTGAGAATCTTTTCCAATCAACGGTGCCAAGTCAGGATTGCGTGAATTAGAAATCCCATAGTGATCACCATAGAGAACGATGACGGAGTTTTCGTACAAGCCAGTCGCTTTTAAGTAATCGAAAAATGCCTTTATGGACGCATCGAGATAGTTTGCAGTAGCAAAATAGCCATTAATGGTTTCATCATCTGTATTGGCTAATGGAAAGCCTATCTCATCTCCAATCAAGCTGGTTGTATAGGGGTAGTGGTTGGAAACTGTGATAAATTTAGTATAGAAGGGTTGCTGTAAATGTTCAAGATATTGGATAGAGTCGGCGAACATGATTTTATCATTCAGACCGTATTGGAATGAATTTTCAGCAGTGGCTTTAGAGAAGTAGGATTGATCAAAGAAGTAATTGTAGCCCCACTGTTTATAGGTGTTGTTCCTATTCCAGAAACTGGCTGCATTACCGTGGAATACAGCAGATGTATATCCTCCATTTTGAGAGAGAATATATGGTGCAGCTTGTTGGGTATTGCTTCCACCGTATTGGACCATGAAAGAGCCTTGATTGAGGCCAAAAAGAGAGGTTTCAATCATGGTTTCGGCATCAGAGGTCTTACCTGCCTTAACTTGGTTAAAGAAATTGGAAAAGGCGAGAGTAGAGCTAGAATGATACAGAGAATTGAGGAAAGGTGTGACTTCGTGCTCGACACCGTTGACGTTCAACTTATAGTCAATAACAAATTGTTGTAAGCTTTCTAGGTGGAGATAGATAACATTTCGCCCTTTGGCAATACCGAAGTAGTTGTCATTCGGTTGAGCATAATGTTCTGCAATATATTGTTTCACAGGCTCCAAATCTGTAGATTTTGCTCCAGAACGATTCTTGTGGGCATTGTAGGTTTGATTAGCATTGTAACCAAGGAAAGCAGGTAAACCAAGGGCTCTGACGATATAAGTATTAGAAAATCCTCTCGTAAGTAGCTCTGGTCTATCAATTTCTGCTAAAAAGAGGTTGATGGAGAAAAGCATGACTGATAGTGCTGTAATAGCAAAGCTAGATTTTTTATGAAATGTCTTTTTATCCCACCGGAGTAGTTTACGATAGACTAGGATTCCAAAAATGATAAAATCAATAAAATAGACAATATCCCATAGCCTAAATAACTTAAGAGCTGCTTCCCCTAATCCAGCAGATACACTAGAGGTAGCCATTATAGTAGAGATGGAAATATAATCGGAAAATTCTCTATAATAGACTGCATTTGAAAAGAGCCAGGCGGAAAGAATAATGTAAATGATCATCGCTACGCTATAGAAGACTTTTGTATTCTTTATATAAAGCGAGAGACCGAGTAATAAAATCCCGACTGGTAGAGGATTCATGACAGCAATAAAATTTTGGAAAAACCCTTGTGTATCTAAGTTGAAATCAACATAGTAGGCCCAGAGTGTTTTGAGCCAGTAAATGATTAGCAAAATCAAGACGAAACCAAGTCGAGTTTGTCCGCTCTTCTTGACGTAGTCAATTAGTTTTTTCACAATAAAACCTCATGGTCCTTTCTAAAAGTTTAGTTCATTATACCATAATTTTAAAATAAGCCTCAAAGTTTAGAGTTTTTTTGGCATATATGAAGAAACATGTTATAATAATTCTATGAAAATAAAGGTAAACCGTATTGCAGAACAGAAAATAAACAGAGGGATTCAACTCTTGGATAGCGCTGATTTTTCAGGTTTTTCATTTGATGAAGACAGGCTGGCTGTTTTGTATTCAGAGTCTGGAACCTATTTAGGTCAGGCTTATTTGTCCAAACAGAATAAGGGGATAGGCTGGCTGTTTGGTAGAAGCAACCAAGACTTGACCATGGATTTTTTTGTTAAATTATTCGTGGATGCTAAACAGAAACGCCAACATTTTTATCAATCTGAGATGACGAATGCGTTTCGTTTATTTAATCAAGATGGAGATAATTTTGGTGGAATGACGGTTGACTTGTATGATGAATACGCAGTTTTTTCATGGTATAATACCTTTGTTTATTCTATCAAAGAGATGATTGTTGCGGCCTTCCAACGGGTATTCCCAGAAGTAAGAGGAGCTTATGAAAAGATTCGTTTTAAAGGTTTGACCTTCGAGTCTACTCATCTTTATGGAGAAGAAGCCCCTGAATATTTCACTGTGTTGGAAAATGGAGTTCACTATCAGGTTTTTATGAATGATGGTCTGATGACGGGCATCTTTTTGGATCAGCATGAGGTACGTGGTTCCTTGGTGGATGGTCTGGCGGCAGGCAAGTCACTTTTGAACATGTTTTCGTACACGGCAGCATTTTCTATTGCTGCTGCTATGGGCGGAGCAGGGGAAACGACTTCTGTTGACTTAGCCAAACGCTCACGTGAACTTTCTAAAGCTCATTTTAAGGTTAATAGTTTAGACTTAGATAATCATCACTTTGTAGTAATGGATGTATTTGAATATTTCAAATATGCCAAACGTAAAGGCTTGACCTATGATGTGATTGTCTTGGATCCGCCAAGCTTTGCACGAAATAAGAAACAAACCTTTTCAGTAGCCAAGGATTATCACAAGCTGATTTCTCAATCTTTGGAAATACTAAATACAGGTGGAACTATTATTGCTTCGACCAACGCTGCAAATGTTTCTGTTGAAAAATTCAAGCGGCAGATTGAAAAAGGGTTTGGTGTTAGAAAACATCGCTATGAGGCAACTTATCGCTTGCCAGCCGATTTTGTAATCAATAAAAATGATGAAAGTAGTAATTACCTAAAGGTCTTTACGATACAGGTAGATAAATGAAAATAGTAGTTCCTATTATGCCTAGAAATCTGGAAGAGGTAGAGGCCATTGATGTAGAACGTCTAGCAGAGGCAGATATTGTTGAATGGCGAGCAGACTATCTTCTGAAAGATGATATTTTAAGAGTAGCACCTGCTATATTTGAAAAATGTAGTGGTAAGGAAGTAGTTTTCACCATTCGGACAACACGTGAAGGCGGTCACTTGGATTTGGACGATCAAGAATATGTCAATTTAATCAAAGAAGTTGCAGCGCTTTATCAGCCAGATTATATTGATTTTGAATATTATTCTTATAAGTCGGTTTTTGAGCAGATGTTGGATTTTCCTAACCTTGTGTTGAGTTATCATAATTTTGAGGAAACACCGTCTAATTATATGGAAATCATGTCTGAACTGACTAGCCTATCACCAGCTGTTGTTAAAATGGCTGTAATGGCTAAGACAGAGCAGGATGTCCTAGATGTTATGAATTATACTCGTGGTTTTAAATCACTGAACACTGAGCAGATATTTGCGACGATCGCCATGGGTGAACTAGGGAAGTTAACACGTATTGCAGGTGTGATTACAGGCTCCTGCTGGACTTTTGCCAGCTTAGATGAAACATCTGCACCAGGACAAATGTCTTTAAGCAACACTCGTAAGTTTCTGGAAATTTTGGAGAATTAAGTTATGCGTTATTTAACAGCTGGTGAGTCTCATGGACCACGTCTAACAGCCATTATTGAGGGAGTTCCAGCGGGTCTTCCTTTAACAGCCGAGGATATTAATGAAGAGTTAAAACGGCGCCAAGGTGGATACGGTCGTGGTAGTCGTATGCAGATTGAAACAGATTGCGTAGAGATTACAGCTGGTGTTCGTCACGGTAAGACAACCGGTGCTCCAATTACATTGAATGTGACCAACAAAGACCATCAAAAATGGTTGGATATTATGGCAGTTGAGGACATCGAAGAGAAGCTCAAAAGTAAGCGTCGTATCAAACATCCACGACCAGGGCATGCTGACCTAGTTGGTGGTATGAAATATCGCTTTGATGATTTGCGTAATTCCTTGGAGCGTTCTAGTGCGCGTGAGACAACTATGCGTGTGGCTGTTGGTGCGGTTGCCAAACGGATTTTGGCTGAGTTGGATATTGAAATTGCTAACCATGTAGTCGTTTTCGGAGGGAAAGAAATTGATGTCCCAGATGGTTTAAGCGTAGAAGAAATCAAAGAGCGTGCAGCCCAGTCAGAAGTATCCATTGTCAACCAAGAGCGTGAAGAAGAAATCAAAGCCTATATTGATCAAATCAAGCGAGATGGAGATACTATTGGCGGAGTGATTGAGACTGTTGTTGGAGGAGTTCCAGCTGGCTTGGGGTCATATGTGCAATGGGATAAAAAGTTAGATGCAAAATTAGCGCAGGCTGTTGTTTCGATCAATGCTTTTAAGGGAGTAGAATTTGGAGTAGGCTTCCAAGCTGGCTATCTCAAAGGGAGCCAAGTTATGGACGAAATTCTCTGGTCCCAAGAAAAAGGATATACACGCCGAACCAATAATCTAGGTGGTTTCGAAGGTGGTATGACCAATGGCGAGGCCCTAATCATTCGCGGTGTTATGAAACCAATTCCGACCCTCTATAAGCCATTGATGTCGGTTGACATTGATACCCATGAACCTTATAAAGCTACTGTGGAGCGTTCAGATCCAACGGCTCTCCCAGCAGCTGGCGTAGTCATGGAATCAGTCGTAGCTACAACTCTAGCGACAGAAATCCTAGAGAAGTTCTCTTCCGATAATATGGAGGAATTGAAAGCTGCAGTAGCCAGTCATCGTGACTATGTTAAAAATTTCTAAGTAATTAATGAAAAAAACGATTTTAATTGTAGGTCTAGGGTTGATTGGAAGTTCACTTGCGCTCTGTATCCGTAAAGACCATCCTGACTATCACCTCATTGGCTTTGATCCTAACGAACAATCATGCCAAATTGCCTTGGGCAAGGGGATGGTTGATGAGGTGTCAACGGAATTGGAGGGTGTAGCAAAGCAGGCTGATGTGATTCTTCTTTGTGTTCCAATTCAAGTTTCTTTGCGCTTGATTGAAGAATTTAGCGCCCTTGAATTGAAGGATACGGTCTTGATTACAGATGCAGGTTCAACGAAGTCTGCAATTGTGGTTGCTGCAGAGGAACATTTGGCGCCAAGACAAATTAATTTTATCGGTGGACACCCTATGGCAGGTAGTCATAAATCTGGTGCCAGTGCAGCAGATCTCTATCTATTTGAGAATGCTTACTACATTATGACACCGTGTCAGGCTACCAAGCAGGATGCGGTTCCCCGATTGACAGATTTGTTATCTGGAACGGGGGCACGTTTTGTTCAGATTGATGCAGCAGAACATGACCGTGTGACCAGTCAAATTTCACATTTTCCCCACGTATTGGCTTCTAGTTTGATGCATCAAGCTGGAGAGTTTGCGCAAGAACATCCCTTTACGAATAATTTTGCAGCTGGAGGATTTAGAGACATGACACGGATTGCGGAAAGTGAGCCGAGCATGTGGACTAGCATTTTGCTGACCAATGCAGATTCTATTCTAAATCGAATCGAGGAATTTCAAGAACGTCTTTCAGAAATTTCAGATGTGCTCAGATCTGGCGATCAAAAAGCAATTTGGGACTTTTTTGATAAGGGGCGTCAAACTCGTAAAGCCATGGAAATTCACAAGCGTGCAGGTGTTGATTCTTTCTACGATTTATTCCTTAGTGTTCCTGATGAGGAAGATACGATTTTGAAGGTTTTGGAAGTCTTACGGGGTATTTCCATTGTCAATATTCGTATCAATGAAGAGAACCGTGAAGATATACACGGTATTTTACAAATTACGTTTAAAAATAAGGGAAATTTGGAAGACGCTGCGAAACGTTTAAGAGAGCAGACGACTTACAAAATTCATTTAGATTAGGAGAAAATTATGTCAACAAATATCTATGATATAGCAAATGAATTGGAACGTGCAATCCGTAACCTGCCTGAATATAAGGCGGTGGAAGCCGTTAAGGTCTCAGTTGAGGGGGATTCAGAAGCCAAAGAAATATTGGAAAGTTATATTTCTTTCCAAAAAGAAATCCAATCTAAATTGCAGGCTGGTGAAATTCCTACTGAAGCTGACCAAAAGAAAATGTTGGATTTCAACAAGAAAGTTCAGGGAAATCCACTTTTGACGGAATATTTCAGCAAGCAACAACAATTGGGAACTTATGTAGCTGATTTGGAACGTATCATCTTCAAGCCTCTCAACGAATTGTTGTAATATATTTATATTTGATAGGAGCAGGGTGTTAGGTCATGGATTGACGCCTAGTATATACTGCTTACGTAGAGTTCTTATCTCCAAGTACAGATTCAGAAACGGTACTTTGGGGAGTAAGAACTTTTTTTCTACCTTCTCACAGCATCCATTTCTTATAAAGTTATGGTAATTACTTGACATTTTCTAATAGAAGTTCTACAATATATTTAGTATATGGTTATAACCAGTTCGATGAGTATATATATCAATAAAGGAGATAGTATGACAGTATTTATAAAAGCAAAATCTATTATTTTACCAGAGAGTGAGGTCGAATCAGCCTATTTGGAAATTACTGACAAGGGTCAATTTGGACGGATTGTGACTGAAAAGCCTGAAGGGGAAATTGTTGATTATTCGGACTTTCATTTAGCACCAGGGCTAGTTGATACACATATCCACGGCTACGCTTCTCACGATGTTATGGACAATGATTTTGAAGGGATCAAGGTAATTTCAGAAGGCCTCTTGTCTTGTGGGGTAACCTCTTGGCTTCCAACGACCTTAACAGATACGACTGAAAATTTAGATGCAGTTTGTGAAACGATTGGGACTTATGCAGGGCAGGAAACAGGCGCCAAGATTCAAGGTATTTTCTTAGAAGGTCCCTTCTTTACAGAAAAATACAAGGGAGCACAAAATCCTAAGTACATGAGCGATCCATCCATTGAAAAGTTGGACAACTGGCACAGCTTATCGAAAGGTTTAGTCAATAAAATTGCTATTGCTCCAGAACGTGAAGGTGTCAAAGAATTCATCGAGTTTGCTAACAGCAAGGCAATTCATACTGCCTTGGCTCACAGCGATGCGACCTATGCACAAGCGGAAGCGGCAGTAGAAGCTGGTGCCAATATCTTCGTCCATGTGTACAATGGGATGAGTGGGCTTCATCACCGTGAACCAGGTATGGTCGGAGCTGCTTTGAATTTAAAAAATGTCTATGCGGAAATGATTTGTGATGGACACCATGTTCATCCAGTTGCGGCAGAAATCGTGGTCAAAGCACGTGGAGCAGAGGAAACTGTTTTGATTACGGACTGTATGCGAGCTGGCGGTATGGGTGAAGGGGAGTCCCGCCTCGGTGAATTTGAAGTTGTTGTAAAAGATGGAACTGCTCGTTTAAAAGAAAGTGGTAGTTTGGCAGGTTCTATCTTAGAATTGATCGAAGCAGTGCAGAACGTTGTGAAATGGGGCTTGGTGTCCCTACCTGATGCCCTTCGTATGGCCTCTCTGGCACCAGCTCGCTCTGTCAATATTGACAATATTTGTGGTCGGATTGCAGAAGGCCGAGCTGCAGACTTTATCGTCGTAGATGATGCAGGACGCTTACAAGCGACCTATCTAGATGGCGTGAAACGATTTGGTTAATAAAATTCCTTAGGAGGAAACTAATGACAAAATTACAACTTTCTCAGGCTAAATTCAATCACATGACCCGCTTGTCAAACAGCAATCAGGTGATTGCTGCCTTGGCGATTGACCAACGGGGGGCTTTGAAACGCTTGCTTGCTGCTGCAGCAGGCGGTGGCGAATTTGGAGATGACATTTTGATTGACTTCAAGAAAGTCATCTCAAGTGATTTGACCCCTTATGCAAGCTCTATCCTCTTGGATGCTGAGTATGGTGTTCCAGCTTCAGAATTGCGTCATGCAGATTGTGGCTTCATTGCAGCTTATGAAAAAACAGGTTACGATGCGTCCACACCAGGTCGTTTGCCAGACCTTTTGCCAAATTGGTCAGCCAAACGCATCAAGGAATTGGGTGCAGATGCCGTAAAAATCTTGCTTTACTATGATGTAGATGACAAGCCAGAAATCAACGACATTAAGCATGCCTGGGTAGAACGTATTGGTGGTGAGTGTATCGCAGAAGATATTCCTTACTTCGTCGAAATCTTGACTTACGATGCCAGCAATATGGATGTGACTTCTCGTGAATACGCAGCCCTCAAACCACACAAGGTCAATGGTGCCATGCGTGAATTTAGCAAGTCACGTTATAATGCCGACGTGCTCAAGGTTGAAGTGCCTGTCAATATGAACTTTGTAGAAGGCTACACAGATGAAGAGCCAGTCTACACAGTTGAGGAAGCCAAGGCCTTCTTCAAGGAACAAACAGACAGTACTCACTTGCCATTCATCTATTTGAGTGCAGGTGTATCTGCCAAACTCTTCCAAGAAACACTTGTCTTTGCTAAAGAAGCAGGTTCAAGCTTTAATGGTGTTCTTTGTGGTCGGGCGACTTGGAAGGATGCAGTAGCCATATTTGCAAGCGAGGGTGAAGAAGCAGCCAAAGCTTGGTTGGCAGATCAAGGCCGCCGCAACGTAGAAGAACTCAACGAGGTTCTAGCAACTACAGCATGTCCTTGGACTGAAAAAGTTGAAGTAAAATAATTGTTTTAGTAGGGTCTGGGCTTAGGTTCAGACTTTTTTGTGACATCAAATATAGTCACTTATACTCTTCGAAAATCAAAATCAGTCGTTGTTGACCTGATTTTGCAATCCGCTCTTATATCTCCCGCCTTGAACAGTCCATTTATTGTGCAAGCAATCCCAGAAACAAGAAAGCATTGAGTTATAGCTGCGGCTGTTGACAGATCGTTTTATAGCTAATAATATAGGGGGTTATTTTTAGAAAAATTCGAAAAAACTTGAAAAATCTGAAAATTTACGCAATTTCCTATTGACAAATAATTTGAAAACAGTTATGATAGTTACAAATAATTGAGAAAGGGAAACAGAGATGTTACAAATGTGTCAAAATCATTCAGCTAATCATACTTATTTCTACGGCTATTTTAGATAGTGTTTGTAGACATGGTAAACATGGATGCAAACACGGGAACGTAAAGTTTGTATCTATGTGGCTGTAGCTATTTTGACATGTGCCCATAGATGATACATCTAGATGGCACGGATAATTCATTCTGTTTTCCTATACAGATGAAATATAAGGACCGTTTAGAGTGTAGTCTAAGCGGTCCTTTCTTGTTTGCTATTATATTTATAAAAGGAGAATAATCATGGGATTTAAAAAAATTATACTTAGTTCAGTAGCACTTTTGTCAGCAGTAACGCTTGCTGCATGCAGTTCCAATTCGTCAGATTCAAGTTCAGTCAATGTTGGTATTATTCAATATGCTGAACATGAAGCATTGACCTCAGCTCGTGAAGGTTTTGTAGAGGCACTCGAAGAAGCAGGCTACAAGGAAGGTGAAAATCTGACGATTGATTTGCAAAATGCCCAAGGTGATCAAGCAAACTTACAGACAATGGTTGAGAAATTGGCAGGGAAAAATGATCTTAACTTTGCCATCGCAACACCGGCAGCCCAAGCCATGCTTAATGCAGATAGTGAAACATCAAGTGTATTCACAGCTGTCACAGATCCAGTTGAAGCAGGTTTGGTTGAATCATTGGAAAAACCAGGCGGGACCATGACAGGATCGACTGATGCAACTGATGTGGAAGGTCAAATTGAGATGTTGCTCAAAGTTGTACCAACTGCGAAGACTGTCGGTATTTTCTACAATTCTAGCGAGGTAAACTCAGAAGTTCAAGCTGAGCAGGCTAAAAAAGCACTCGAAGCAAAAGGTGTAAAGGTAGAAGTGACAACAGTTACGACGACAAACGATGTTCAGCAAGCTATTACTTCACTTGCAGGAAAAGTCGATGCTATCTATCTTCCAACTGATAACACAGTTGCCTCTACAGCTTCAACAATCGGTGATATTTTAAAAGAAGCAAAAGTTCCAGCTATGGGAAGTGACGCAGCAGTTATTGACGCAGCTCTATTTACCTACGGTGTCGACTACCATGCTATCGGTGTTCAAGCTGGTGAATTGGCTGTGAAGATTTTGAAGGGTGAAAAGCCAGCTGACTTAGCAGTTGAAAAACCAAATACAGCGGCTATTACCGTCAATGAAGAAATGGCTAAAGCTGTTGGTATTGATGCAGCGACTATAAAAGCATTAGAAGAGTAAAATATTTAGGAGAAGAAACGTTTATGTATTATAAGCTAGTAAAAAAATTGGCAACTATTTCAGTAGCAAGTATGGGTTTGCTAACACTTGCAGCTTGTTCCTCATCATCAGAACAAGCTTCCTCAGATGTGGTCAAAGTTGGAGTTCTCCAATATATGGAGCATGAATCATTGACAGCTGCCCGTGAGGGTTTTGTGGCGGAATTAGAAGCAAATGGCTATAAAGAGGGTGAAAAATTGGTTTTGGATTATCAAAATGCCCAAGGCGATCAAGCTAACCTTCAAACCATTTCAGAACAATTAATCGATGGAAACGATATTGTCTTAGCAATCGCTACGCCGTCTGCCCAGAGTTTAGCGACTGTATCTACTGAAACGCCGATTGTCTTTACTGCGGTTACAGATCCCTTGTCAGCTGACTTGGTAGAATCCATTGAAAAACCAGGTGGACTTTTGACAGGTACTTCTGATCAAGCTTCAATTGACAAACAGGTTGAATTGCTAGGACAAGCTGTTCCTGATGCTAAGACAGTTGGTATTTTGTACACTACTAGCGAACGTAATTCAGAAGTCCAGGTAGAGCAAGCTAAGGAATTGCTAGAAAAAGCAGGTTATAAGGTAGTGGTAAAAGGAATCACTTCGACTAATGAAGTACAAGATGCGACAACAAGTTTGATGAAGGATGTAGATGCTCTCTTTATTCCAACAGACAATACTGTCGCTTCAACCATGACCATGATCGGTGAATTATCTGTGGAGCATAAGGTTCCAGTAATCGGTGGTTCAACGGACATGGTGGATGAAGGAGGTCTTTTGACTTACGGTACCAACTATGAAGCTTTAGGTCGTCAAACTGCAAAAATGGCTATTAAGATTATCGAAGGAGCCAATGTGTCAGAAACAGCGGTAGAATACCCAGAGACCGTCAGTCTTCACGTTAATGAAGAAATGGCTCAGAAATTAGGTATCGATACTTCTAAGCTTGCTGTATCTGAATAAGATCGGTAAGTATAGAACCTAGTATTGACTACGAATTTAGAAAAAGGAGAAAATCGTGGATATTATTTTATCAAGTATCTCGCAAGGCTTGCTTTGGTCAGTTATGGCGATTGGTGTTTACTTGACGTTTCGTATTTTAGATATTGCTGATATGACAGCTGAGGGGTCTTATCCGCTTGGAGCTGCTGTTTGTGCGACAGGGATTGTGAACGGAGTGAATCCCTTGCTGGCAACCTTTATGGCTATGGTAGCTGGTATGGGTGCAGGATTGATTTCTGGTTTACTTCATACAAAACTAAAAATTCCAGCCCTTTTGACTGGTATTGTAACCTTGACAGGACTCTACTCCATCAACTTGAAAATTTTGGGTAAGGCCAACGTAGCCCTGCTCAAACAAGAAACACTGGTGACCAAATTGCAGGATTTCGGTTTGACAAAAACAAATGCTGTTTTGGTGATTGGTCTGGTCTTTGTACTAGCAGTTGTAGGCCTATTGACGCTCTTGCTCAATACACAAATTGGTCTAGCTATTCGTTCAACAGGGGATAACATTCCAATGAGTGAGGCCAATGGTATCAATGTAGACAATATGAAAATCTACGGCTATATGTTGTCGAATGGTCTAATTGCCCTTTGTGGTGCTCTTCTTACTCAGAATAATGGCTATGCAGATCTCAATTCAGGTACTGGTACCATTGTTATCGGTCTAGCATCTGTCATTATTGCAGAAGTTATCTTGCGTAACTTACGCCTGGGTTGGAGACTCCTATCGGTTGTTCTCGGCGCAGTTGTTTACCGTTTGATTATCTTAGCGATTTTGGAAATTCCAGGTATGGATGCAGACCTTGTTAAACTCTTCTCAGCTATCCTTCTGGCAACCGTTCTCTATGTGCCAGAATTGCAGAAGAAATTGAATATTCGTCGTCCAAAATTGAATGGAAATGCTTAGGAGGAAGTCATGTCTACAATTTTATCAATCCAAAATATTCATAAAACCTTCGAAGCTGGAACAGTTAATGAGAACCATGTCCTTCGTGGGTTGAACTTAGATGTAAAAGAGGGTGATTTTATTTCCATTATCGGTGGTAATGGTGCTGGTAAATCAACTTTCATGAACTCACTTGCAGGTGCCTTGACGGTTGATTCGGGCGATATTTTGCTTGAAGGTAAATCCATTAAGCATGTCTCAGCTGCCAAACGTTCTAAGGACATTAGCCGTGTCTTCCAAGATCCTAAGATGGGAACAGCTTCTCGCTTGACCATTGAAGAAAACATGGCTATTGCCTATCGTCGTGGATTGTCACGTGGTCTTGGCTGGGGTGTTAAGGATAGTGAACGCGCGATTTTTAAGGAAGCCTTGAAAGAACTCGGTTTGGGTTTGGAAAACCGTATGAAGGTTGATACGCAATTTCTTTCAGGTGGTCAACGTCAGGCTCTGACCTTGATGATGGCTTCACTGGTGAAACCAAAGGTTCTGCTCTTGGACGAACACACTGCGGCCCTTGATCCAAAAACTAGCGATATGGTCATGGAATTGACTAAGAAGATTGTCGAGAGTCACCAGTTGACAGCTCTGATGATTACGCATAATATGGAAAACGCCATTGAATATGGTAATCGTTTGGTCATGTTGCACCGTGGTCAGATTGTTGTCGATGTAGAAGGAGAAGAGAAGAAGAACTTGACCGTTCAAAACTTGATGGACCTTTTCTACAAAAACAGTGGTGAAAAGCTAACTGACGATGAGATGATTTTATAAAAAAATAAGACTACTGATGATTTTGAATCAGTAGTCATTTTTCTTATATCGTCATTTAGTTGACCTTTATTACTTCGACGTAAGAGGAAACTCCGTTTCCTTATTTCCAACTTCCAACTATCTACCAGATAGTTAGAGCGAGTACTAAAAGTAAACTAAAAGACTATACTTGTAGAAATTCTAGCATTTCTACCATTGGAATTTGATGGATGGCAGCCTGTCCCAATTGAGGGACGATGACGAGTTTGATGGTCTTGCCACGTGCTTTTTTATCGTGAGTTAGGGCGGCGTATAATTCATCTACATTCCAAGGCTGGTATGTAGTCGGCAAGCCGAATTTTTCACACATGGCGATAATCTTTTCTGTCATATCAGCTGGCATCAGTCCTTTTTTCTCAGCTGCGCATGAGATTTGTACCATACCGATGGCAACAGCTTCACCGTGCATGACCTGACCGTAGCCAGCGGTCGCTTCAATAGCATGTCCAATCGTGTGACCGAAGTTGAGGTAGAGTCTGACACCGTTGTCTAATTCATCTTCGACAACAACCTTGCGTTTGACTTCACAGGAGTGGTAGATGATATAGTCAGCATGCTCCAGAATGCTCTCGACAGAGCCGTCTAATTGGTCTAGGGTTTCCCAGAGATCCACATCATCTATTAAGCCATATTTGACAACCTCGCCCATTCCTTCAATCAATTCTCGTTTGCCGAGTGTTTTTAGGGTATCAGGGTCGATGAGAACGCCGTCTGGTTGGCAGAAGGTCCCCACCATATTTTTGGCAAATGGGGTGTTCACGCCAGTTTTTCCCCCGATAGAAGAATCAACTTGGGCAGTTAGGCTGGTTGGGATTTGTAGGAAATGGATACCACGCATATAGGTAGAAGCGACAAAACCTGCCAAATCACCAACGACTCCCCCGCCGAGAGCAATGATTCCATCACTTCGTGTCATACCATTTTTTACGAGAAATTCGTAGGCCTGATTGACGGTATCAAGATTTTTTGAGGCTTCACCTTCTGGAAATTCAAAGACAATGGTTTCAAAACCAGCTTGTTCTAAGCTTGACTGAACTGTTTCACGGTAGAGTGAGCCAACATGGTCATCTGTAATAATGGCGATTTTCTGAGGTTTCCAAAGTTCTTTGACCCATGTACCTGTCTGTGCTAAACTTCCTCTTTGGATAAGGATGTCGTAGGGAGTGTTGGGAAGATTGACGGTCAGTTTCATCTGATTTCCTCTCTATTTGATATCGTATTTCTGGACTAATTGGTCCCAAATCAAGTCAGTCGGCATTTCCTTACCAGTCCAGGCGTGGAATGCTTCAGCCGCTTGGAAAAGGAGCATGCCCAAACCATTGATAGTTGGATTGCCTTGTGACTGGGCATGCTTCATTAAAGGTGTTTCGAATGGTTGATAGATCACATCTGCAACCAAAAGATTTTCAGGAAAGCGAATGGTAGAAGGAACAGGTTGAGAATACCCATCCATGCCTACACTGGTTCCGTTGACTAGTAAGTCGGAGTTGGTAATATGTTCCTGTAGTAATTGGCTATCTTCAAGCGCTAGAACCTTCATGGGAACTCCAGTTGCTTGAGCAATAGGTGTTAGACTTACCTGTGTTCTTTCCAAGCTTTGTTGACGGCAGAAAATGGTAATTTCCTTTGCACCATCCAATGCAGCCTGAGCTATGATAGCAGTAGAAGCACCACCACCACCTAGAATGGTCAGTCGCTTGTTGCGTACTTGGAATCCTCTTAGTTTTTCTAAACTTTTGAAGAATCCAATGCCATCGGTATTGTGACCGATTAGTAAGCCATTCCGATGAATGACAGTATTGACAGCGCCAATCAGGCGTGCAGAGGCTGTTAAATCATCTAGATAAGGAATGACAGCTTGTTTATAGGGCATGGAAAGATTGATGCCAAACATATCGTAGCGTTTGATATTTTCAAGAGTAGCAGCCAAATCCTCTTCTGGAATTTCCAAAGCGACATAGACACCGTTTACACCTGTTTCCTTAAAAGCCAGATTATGAATGAAGGGGGAAATGGAGTGTTTGATTGGCTTTGCAACAACGGCAGCAAGACGAGTGTAACCATCAATGTTCATAGCTTACCTCCAAATTATTTATCCTATAAAAAATTAAGGAAAGAATTAGACAGTTTGATGAATTTCACGAATTAGAGCTTCCGTTTTTTCCCAACCTAAGCAAGGATCGGTAATGGATTTGCCGAACACCTCAGGGCTATCTTGACGGCCGTCTTCCAAGTAGGATTCAATCATGAAACCACGAACATATTTGCGAATAGCTTCATTCCAATCACGGTTGATGAGGGTTTGACGGACGATACGGATTTGTTCCAGGTAATTTTTACCAGAATTGTCGTGGTTGGTATCAATTACGATAAATGGATTTTTAAGACCAAATTGTTCATACTGTTTGATGGTTTTCAAGAGAATATCGTAGTAGTAGTTTGGCTCATAACCGCCCTTTTCAGTATTGGCACCACGAAGGATAGCATGAGCTAGAGGGTTGCCATCTGTATCAACTTCTGCGTCGCGGTAAATAAAGTTCTGTTTGTTTTGTGCGGCGTAGATACCATTGAACATAACGGTCAAATTACCAGAAGTTGGGTTTTTCATACCAGTTGGCATATCGACACCTGATGCAACAAATCTGTGTTCTTGGTCTTCAACCGAACGTGCTCCGATAGCATGGTAGGACACCAAGTCTTCCACAAGAGGGTAGTTGGCAGAGTAGAGCATTTCATCAGCAGTTGTGAGTCCGGTCTCAGTAATGACACGGTAATGCAAATTACGAACGGCTGCAATTCCGTTAATGAGGGCTGGTAATTTAGAAGTATCTGGCTGATGAACCAGTCCTTTATAGCCTTCCCCATTGGTACGTGGTTTAGCTGTGTAAACCCGCATGACCATGAAGATTTTATCTTTGACTTCCTCTTGAAGCTTAGAGAGACGACGTGCATACTCTAGAACGGCCTCTTCATTATCTGATGAGCAAGGGCCGATAACCAAGAGCAGACGGTCATCTTCACCTCGGATAATTCTTTTCAGTTCTTCATCGCGCTGATTTTTTGCAACTAGAAATTCTCCTTCTAGCTTGGAAAGTTCCTTTACTTTATCAATGTCTAAACTGGTGCTACGTTTGTGGATTCCCATAGTATTTTCCTATCTGTTGTAAATTTCTCGGATGAGTTCTTGTGTTTTTTCCCAGCCTAAGCAAGGGTCTGTGATGGATTTTCCATAGACATCTGGATTGTCTTGGCGACCATCTTCAATGTAGGATTCAATCATGAAGCCGCGAACGTAGTTACGAATGGATTCGTTCCAGTCACGGTTGATTAAGGTTTGACGGACGATACGGATTTGTTCCAAATAATTTTTCCCAGAATTGTCATGGTTGGTATCGATAATAATAAATGGATTTTTCAAGCCAAATTGGTCATAGAGCTCAATGGTTTCTAGAAGATTGTCATAGTAATAGTTTGGTAGGTATTTACCATTTTCATTGACTGCGCCACGAAGGATAACGTGAGCAAGTGGATTGCCAGATGTTTCAACTTCAGTATTGTTGAAGAGGAAGGATTGCTTCTTCTGAGCAGCAAAAAGACCGTTGAACATGACTTTGAGGTTACCAGATGTTGGATTTTTCAAGCCTGTTGGAACATTGATGCCTGATGCTACAAAGCGGTGCTGCTGATTTTCAACCGAACGAGCTCCGATAGCGATGTAGGAAACCAAGTCATCAACCAAAGGCAGATTTTCAGGATAGAGCATCTCGTCAGCAGTAGTTAAACCTGTTTCCGTAATGACACGATAGTGGAGGTTACGAACTGCTTTGATTCCGTTGATGAGGCTTGGTGCAGCATCTGTATCTGGTTGGTGTATGAGTCCTTTATAACCATCACCATTGGTACGTGGCTTGGCAGTATAGACGCGCATGACCATGAAAATTTTATCTTTGACTTCTTCTTGGAGCTTGGCCAAGCGGTGAGCATAATCTAAGACAGCCTCTTCATTGTCAGATGAACATGGTCCAATCACTAGGAGAAGACGATCATCTTCTCCTTTTAAGATGGCTTCAAGTTCACGGTCACGAGCTTGTTTTTTAGCAAGTGTTTCAGGAGAAAGTTTAGAATGCTCTCGGACTTGATTGATGTCAATTTTTTCGCTGATTGGTGTAAACAATAGATCTCCCTCTTTCATTTATAGATTCCTCAATTATACCATTATTTTTAAGAATTTAAAATTAATATCCATGATTTTATGTAAAGTTTACAGTAAATTCTGAATATTTTATATAAAGGAAATTTAAGAAATTTTGCTTACAATAGGTTAACGATTTTTGCCTCATACACTTTGGATAAAAATGTAATGGAGAGAAACGGAGAAGATATAAATTTATCAAAAAAGTTTGTTTATGTCCTTGAAAAATCTTCCCAAAAGGAACGATAGTCCTTGAGTGTGGGAAGATGCTTGAAGATAATGGCTATGAGATAAAAATCTTATTCATTTATTGAAAAGACAAGAACCATAATTTGGATAAAGGTGAAGCCGAGGATAAAGGGGAGGGCATCCCACGAAATAACAGCAAGCATTTCATCAATAACGACAGTTGGTCTGGTAAAGATGTCCCATGAATTCAGTCTTGCATATCGTCCGATATGAATGGCAAAGCTGGATAGTAGGGAAAGACCACTAATCATAGACAGTTTTAGCCAGTAGGATTTGATAGAAAAAGCAGAGAAAATAAGTCGTACACTTTCAACGCCAGCCATGACCCCAAAGAAAATACTTGGGACGTAAAGCATAAATAGAATCATGCTTTCTCGTTGCCATAGTACTGTGTTGGCAAAGTGCATATGGACGATGTCTGTCACCATGTAAAAAGTATTGGGGTAGAAAAAGAGCCAGAGGAGACCTGCTATCACTTTGAGGATATGGGACTTTGTATGATTGGTAAGGATTGCAAAATCAAGTGCTACCAATGCCAAGAACATATTCCATGTCAAGTCAGGTGCCGTGACACCGTACCGTTTTAGTCCGACTGCTATGATGAGGAAAAAGAGATGAGTAAGAATATTTTTCTTTGTAAACATAGATGACCTCTTTCTGTTTGAGTTGTATCATAGTATAGCATAGATAGAGGAAGAATTGTAGTTAGAACCATTTTGTGATTTAGCTGAAAATATGATAAAATAGGATGTTGTCAATAACAGGGTTTCATTTGCTCTGAATTTGAAAGGAAAAAAGCATGACAAAAACACCGTTTTATATCACCACACCGATTTATTATCCGTCTGGAAAACTTCATATCGGTTCAGCCTACACGACCATTGCCTGTGATGTACTGGCTCGTTACAAACGCCTTATGGGACATGATGTCTACTATCTGACAGGGCTTGATGAGCACGGACAGAAGATTGAGGAGAAGGCAAAAGAGGCTGGTCTAACACCGCAAGCCTACGTTGACGGTATGGCGGTTGGCGTCAAGGAGCTCTGGAGCTTGCTAGACATCTCTTACGACAAGTTCATCCGCACGACTGATGATTACCACGAGGAAGTGGTGGCGGCTGTTTTTGAAAAATTGCTGGCGCAGGACGACATTTACTTGGGAGAGTATTCTGGATGGTACTCCGTATCGGACGAGGAATTCTTCACCGAGAGCCAATTGGCAGAGGTCTTCCGAGATGAAAACGGTAAGGTAACAGGTGGTATCGCTCCGAGCGGTCACGAGGTTGCCTGGGTATCAGAAGAGTCTTACTTCCTCCGCCTCAGCAAGTATCAGTATAAATTGGTCGAGTTTTTCAATGCTTATCCAGACTTTATCCAGCCAGACGGCCGCCTCAATGAAATTATGAAAAACTTCATCGAGCCAGGTTTGGAAGATTTGGCAGTATCTCGTACATCATTTACTTGGGGCGTGCCTGTTCCGTCAAATCCTAAACACGTTGTCTATGTCTGGATTGATGCCCTACTCAACTACGCAACTGCCTTGGGTTATGGTCAGGAAGAAACAGCCAACTATGACAAGTTCTGGAATGGAACAGTTTACCACATGGTTGGGAAGGACATTCTTCGTTTCCACTCGATTTACTGGCCAATCATGCTCATGATGCTGGATATGAAGTTGCCAGACCGCTTGGTTGCTCATGGCTGGTTTGTCATGAAAGACGGCAAGATGTCCAAGTCTAAGGGCAATGTGGTCTATCCAGAAATGTTGGTCGAGCGTTTCGGCCTGGATCCACTCCGTTACTACCTCATGCGTAGTCTGCCAGTTGGCTCTGACGGTACCTTTACACCAGAAGACTACGTTGGCCGTATCAACTATGAACTAGCCAACGACCTTGGAAACTTGCTCAACCGTACAGTTGCGATGATTAACAAGTACTTCGGCGGTCAGGTACCAACTTTTGTTGCCAACGTGACGGATTTTGATGCGGACTTGGCGGCAGTAGTAGCTGACAACTTGGTAAGCTACCATACCTACATGGACGCTGTGGACTACCCACGTGCCTTGGAAGCGGTCTGGAACATCATCTCCCGTACCAACAAGTACATCGATGAAACAGCTCCGTGGGTCTTGGCAAAAGAAGAAGCTGACCGTGACAAGTTGGCAGCCGTTATGGCCCACTTGACAGCAGGTCTTCGTGTGGTGGCTCATTTGATTCAACCATTTATGATGACGACGTCTAATGCTATTATGGAACAGCTTGGTTTGGGAACAAGTTTTGACCTTGAAAACCTTGACTTTGCAGGTCTTCCAGCTGGTTTGACAGTGGTCGCAAAAGGCACGCCTATCTTCCCACGACTTGATATGGAAGAGGAAATCGCCTATATCCAAGCTCAAATGGGTGGCAGCTCTGCTATTTCCCAAGAGGAAGAAAAAGAGTGGAACCCAGCTGACGTGGAGCTGAAAAACGAGAAAGCCGCGATCAAGTTCGAGGACTTCGACAAGGTGGAAATCCGCGTGGCTGAAGTCAAGGAAGTCGCCAAAGTAGAGGGATCTGACAAGCTGCTCAAGTTCCGTCTGGACGCAGGTGACGGTCAGGACCGCCAAATCCTGTCGGGTATCGCCAAGTACTATCCAAATGAGCAGGAGTTGGTCGGCAAGAAAGTCCAAATCGTTGCTAACCTCAAGCCACGTAAGATGATGGGCTTGCTCAGCCAGGGCATGATCCTCTCAGCCGAACATGGTGACAATTTAACACTCTTAACAGTAGACCCATCAGTGCCAAACGGCAGTCAGATTGGGTAAGAAAGTTCAAACACTCAGCACAGCTGGGTGTTTTTTTGCGAACTAATATAGAAAGGAGGTTTTATGTTAGTTGCACTTGATGAAGATGGACAAGTTTTTAATGTCTTGGAAAATCCTGCGCCGCAAGGTCGCTTTTGCTGTCCAGGTTGTGGAGGTCCTGTCCGATACAAATCCGGAAAAGTTCTGCGTTCGCACTTTGCCCACGTAACCCTGCGGAACTGCACATACTTTTCCGAGAATGAGTCAGCCCAGCACCTGTCCCTTAAGTCCAGTCTCTATAACTGGTTGGCTAAAAATGAACAAGTTGAACTTGAAAAATGCTTGCCAAAGATTGGCCAGGTCGCTGATTTATTGGTCAAAAATAGTCTAGCCTTGGAAGTCCAATGTTCCAGTCTACCGATTTCTCGTTTGCAAGTGCGGACACAAGCCTATCGTGAATCAGGTTATCAGGTTGTCTGGTTGCTTGGTAAAGATTTGTGGCTCAAGGAACGACTGACCAATTTGCACAAGCAATTTCTCTCTTTTAGTATGAATATGGGTTTTTATCTCTGGGAATTGGATAACGAGAAAAAAGAATTGCGTCTTCATTACCTTATTCATGAAGACTTACGAGGTAAGGTCCACTGTCTGACAAAGATTTTTCCATTTGGCGAGGGAAATTTATTGGAAATCTTGCGTCTGCCATTTGCCAAGCAAGCTTTATCGCATCTTACTTGCCCGTTAGATAGGGATTTGCCTCGCTACATTGCTCAACAGCTTTATTACAAATCCCCCAATTGGTTAGCCCTGCAGGCAGAGTCTTATAGCCGAGGGGAGAATTTGCTGACAAAGACGGCAGAAGAATGGTATCCCCATATCCGTCTGCCCCGCTCTGCCATTGGCTTTGCCCAAATACAAAAAGATTTAACCCTAGTTTATCAGGATTTTGACCAGTATTACGGCAATATTGAAGACAAGCAGAAACAGGTTCTATATCCACCAATAATTTATAGAAAACCAATGTAAATAGAGATAGCTGATGGAGGTGTATATATTGCTTTTGAAAATATGCTCAACATTTTATGTTAGTCATGCTACTGTTGGTGAAGGTTGTAGACTTTGTTATCCTAGTGGCGACTTGCGATAGCGAATACCAAAAACTATTTTTCAGTTGAAATAGTAACCTACTAAGCCCTCACTTTCCGTTGGAAAGAGGGGATTTTTTATGTTAGAATAAAGGATACGGAGGATTAATTATGTCTAAACAACGTTACGAAATTGAAGAAAAATACCAGTGGGATTTAACCACTATTTTCCCAACCGATGAAGCCTGGGAAGCAGAACTTGCAGATTTACAAGCTGAAACTGAAAAAACAAAAGAATTTGCAGGTCACTTGCTCGACTCAGCGAAGAGCCTTTTGACGATTAGCGAGACTCAGCTTGGTCTTATGCGTCGCATTGAAAAACTCTATGTCTATGCGTCTATGAAGAACGACCAAGATACTCGTGAAGGCAAATACCAGGAATTTCAAGCTAAAGCCATGGGTTTGTATTCGGTCTTTTCACAGGCTTTTGCCTTCTATGAGCCTGAATTTATGACCATTACTGAAGAGAAATTGGAAGCCTTTAAAGCAGAAGAGCCGGCTCTTGTTCAGTACAGCCATCAATTTGAAAAACTTTTAGCAGCTAAGGACCACGTCTTGTCACAAGAGGTGGAAGAAGTATTGGCAGCGACCAGCGAGATTTTCGAATCACCTGCTGAAACCTTCTCAGTCTTGGACAATGCCAGTCTGCGTTTCCCAGAAATCGCAGATGAAGACGGTCACTTGGTGCCCCTTTCACACGGAAACTACATTCACTTTATGGAGTCTAAAAACCGTGATGTCCGTCAAGAAGCCTATGAGGCCATGTACGGAACCTACGAGCAGTTCCAGCATACCTACGCTAAGACTCTGCAGTCTAATGTCAAGGTCAATAACCTGAAAGCTCGTTTGCGGAAGTACGATTCAGCCCGTCACGCATCACTTGCAGCCAATTTTATTCCAGAATCTGTTTACGATACATTAGTTGAGGCAGTCAACAAGCACCTTCCGCTCTTGCACCGTTATATTAATTTGCGTAAGAAACTCCTGGGTATTGATGACTTGAAGATGTACGATATGTACACACTATTGTCAGATTTCAGTACCAAGATTTCTTATGAAGATGCACTCAAGAAATGCCAAGAAACCTTGGAAATTTTCGGTGAGGATTATTCGGCTATTGTAAAAGAAGCCTTCGAAAACCGCTGGATTGACGTCCATGTCAATGAAGGAAAACGCTCAGGAGCATACTCAGGAGGTGCCTACGACACAAACGCCTTCATGCTTCTCAACTGGCAGGATAACTTGGATAACATGTACACCCTTATCCATGAAACAGGACATTCTCTTCATTCCATGTTGACTCGTAAGACTCAACCCTATGTCTATGGTCATTATTCACTTTTCTTGGCTGAAATTGCGTCAACAACCAATGAAAATCTTCTGACTGAAAAACTCTTGGCAGAAGTAGAAGATGACAAGGAACGCTTTGCTATTCTCAACCATTACCTAGATGGGTTCCGTGGTACTGTTTTCCGCCAGACCCAATTTGCCGAGTTTGAGCAAGCGATCTACAAGGCAGACCAGGAAGGTCAAGTCTTGACGGCTGATTTCCTCAATGAATTGTACGGTCAGACAAATGAGAAGTACTACGGACTTTCTGCAGAAGAAAATCCAGAAATCCAGTTTGAGTGGGCTCGTATTCCACACTTCTATTACAATTTCTATGTCTATCAGTATGCGACAGGTTTCGCAGCAGCATCAGCTCTAGCAAACAAGATTGTCAATGGTAGTCCAGAAGACAAAGAAAACTATCTCAACTACTTGAAGGCTGGTAGCTCAGATTATTCTCTCAATGTCATTGCCAAAGCAGGTGTAGACATGACCAAGGAAGACTATCTTAATGATGCTTTCAAAGTTTTTGAAGCACGCCTAACTGAGTTAGAGGAGCTTGTTGAAAAAGGGGTACATCTCTAAAATGATTTCCTATAAACGTTCGATTGTCATTCCCAGTGTGATTAGTCTTGTTTTCATCTTGCTCGGTCTTGGTGGTTTGACCAGACCTGAACCATCTGTGGGAAGTGTTGTCTATTTGATATTTTTACAACCTTTGCTGGTTTATTTATATATATTGAGAAAGCAAAAGGCTGTTTTTATCTTGACAACACAGTACATAGAATTTCAAGAACACTTTTGGAGTGAACGTCAACGCCATTCGTTAGAAGAGATTGCGGAGATTCGCTACCTTGTTTCTCCTGTCTATCGTGGCTATCAGTCGAAACGTTTGCGAATTGTAGGAAATAAGGGGGTACTACTTGCAGTCGTTAGCTTGAATAGGCTTGATGGTGCAGATTTTAATGATATTTACCATTTTGTAGAGCAAGTAGCACCGCATATAAGATGGGATTTTTCAAATTAATAAAGAGAGGGGACTATGTTAACAGAAGAACAACTACAAGATATTTTTGAATTAGCAGATTTAATGTCAAATGGTGATAGGGAACTATTTCTCCAACTTAGAGAAGTAGTCTTCGCCAGTGATCCACACCAGATTCTCAATTTTATGGAACGTATTTTAGATTCAGAGTCATTCGATGATTTCTTGGATCGTGTTGGAGAGTCTGAAAAGGAAAATCTTTGGTTAATCTTGATAAAATTACTAGAGCATTTGAACTATATTTGTGTGCGTGATTATAAGGACAATCTTGAAGATTTTATCTACTTTTTTGATTGCCTTCAGCAGGTCCGCAATGCGGGAATTTCTCTTAAATTGGATTCAGGTGGATTAAGTCCAATTGCATCTATTTCAGAATGGGCAAGAGTCATTGATAACAAATATCTTGATGAAAACTTTTGTCTAGGGGCAGTAGATATGGACACGGATAGTTACTATCTCTTTTTCAGTAAGCAGGCGACTTTTATTCGACTTCAAGAACTAGCTGGAAATTTAGGGTATCGAATTGATTACGCCAAAAATATGTAAAGAAAAGGTGGGGAAACCTACCTTTTAGTGTGTTGAGTTTTAGTGTGTTGAGGAAGAAAATCTTGTCGGCTTATGATATAATGGAGTCTATGGTCGAATCATATAGTAAAAACGCAAATCACAATATGCGCCGTCCTGTCGTTAAGGAAGAAATTGTGGATTTTATGCGAACACGTCAGGCGCAAAATACAGGTTTTTTGAAAGAACTGGAAGAGTTTGCTCATCAAGAAAACATTCCAGTCATCCCTCATGAAACGGTAGCTTATTTCCGCTTGCTGATGCAGACACTCCAACCTAAACGTATTTTAGAAATTGGAACTGCTATTGGCTTCTCTGCGTTACTGATGGCTGACAATAGTCCGCATTCGAAGATTACAACGATTGATCGAAATGAAGAAATGATTGGCTTTGCAAAGGAAAACTTTGCCAAATATGATCAGCGCCAGCAGATTGAATTGCTGGAAGGGGAAGCCATGGATATTCTTCCGACTTTACCAGATAACACATATGATTTTGTTTTCATGGATTCTGCTAAATCAAAATATATTGTATTTTTACCAGAAGTCTTGAAAAAGGTCAAAGTGGGTGGTTTAATCATTTTGGATGACATCTTCCAAGGAGGAGATGTTGCCAAAGACATCAAGGATGTCAGAAGAGGGCAGCGAACGATTTATAAGGGATTGCAACGTTTATTCGATGCGACATTGGATAATCCAGATGTGACTGCTAGTCTTGTTTCCATGAGTGACGGTCTTCTTATGTTGAGGAAAAATGTAGAGAATGTTGACTTAAAACATATAGAAATTTAAGAAGTTTTTAAGCTTTTGTGTTATAATAAAGGGGTTAATAAAAAAGGAGAGAGTCTTTAATGAAACAAACTAAAAAAATTCTCGCAGGTGCAGTAACACTCTTTGCTGCAGTAACACTCGCTGCTTGTTCCAATGCAGCTGATAAAGATATCATTACGATGAAAGGTAACACGATTACTGTGTCTGAGTTTTATGAGAAAGTGAAAACAAACTCACAAGCTCAACAAGTTTTGCTGTCAATGGTTATCAGTAATGTATTTGAAAATCAGTATGGTGACAAAGTCTCTGCAGAAGAAGTAAATAAGGAATATGATAAGAAGGCAGAACAACTTGGTGCTTCTTTTAATGCGGCACTTTCTTCGGCAGGATTGACAGAAGAATCCTATAAGGAACAAATTCGTACCAATAAATTGGTTGAGTATGCTGTAAAACAAGCTGCTGAGAAAGAATTGACAGATGAAAACTACAAGGCAGCTTATGACGCCTATACACCTGAAGTAACAGCACGTGTCATCAAGTTGGCAGACGAAGCTAAAGCAAAAGAAGTTTTAGCTGCTGCACAAGCTGAAGGTGCAGATTTTGCTCAATTGGCGAAAGACAATTCCACGGATACTACTACAAAAGACAATGGAGGCGAAGTTAAATTCGATTCAACTTCAACAACTGTTCCAGCAGAGGTACAGAAAGCAGTATTTGCCTTGGATGCAGGTCAAGTCGGAGCGTCGGTGATTTCTTCGGTAGATATGAAGACGTATACAACGAGCTATTATGTTGTAAAATTGGATGCTAAATCAGAAAAATCTGCTAAATGGGAAGATTATAAAGATAAGCTGAAAGAAATTATTTTGGCACAAAAGCAAAGTGACTCATCATTTGTTGCTACTGTGCTGAAAGAAGCACTCCAAAAAGCAAACGTTAAGGTTAAAGATAGTGCTTTCCAAAATCTTCTTTCACAATATGTGACAACAGAAGAAAGCAGTTCTTCTTCAACGAAGAGTAGCTCTTCATCGACTGAAAGTTCTTCTTCTACAACAGAATCTTCTAGTTCATCAGGTCAGTAATTGACGATTTACTTATTAAGAATCGGTACTTGACACCTTAGTTCAGAAAATTGGCGGTTGCTGCGAGCCATCTAAGCCAAGTATCTTGCTACTTAATATTACAATTGAATAGTAGAGCCTGTATTCACAGTTTTCGGCTTATATATAAAAGTTTTTTGCTTGTGGATACAGTTTCTTAAATGAGAATGACAAGTCATTGAATGAAGGTGGTACCGCGGTTTTTCGCCCTTCGTTTGGTTTCTTGTTATTTTTTTGGAGGTTATCATGAAGCAATTTCAAGTGAAACAGCGCTTTACCTTTGGTGGTGAAAAATTTGATATTCGTAATAGTTTTGGGAATCTTGCCTATCAAGTGGAGGGCTCTTTCCTCGAAATTCCAAAACGATTTATCGTGAGAAATTCCAGAGGTGGAGAAGTTTGTCAGATTACCAAGAAGTTTTTGACCTTCCTGCCCCAGTTTACCATTGATATGGCAAATGGTCATTCTTTCTACTTGCAAAAGGAATTTACTTTTTTCAAGGATCGCTATACTGTGGAAAATCTAGGTTTAATCCTAGATGGAAATATCTGGGATTTGGATTTTCGCTTGAAAAGGGCAGATGGTATGCTCGTAGCTGAAATCTCCAAAGAACTCTTTCATTTAACTTCTCATTACTCCGTTACTGTATTGGAGGATTCCTATGCAGATTTGGTCATTTCCTTAGTGGTCGCAATTGACTACATCGAAATGATGGAAGATGCATCGAATTAATCGTGAAATAATCATTCAGTTTAACAGTTTCGTTAAATTGAACCCGCCTAACTATCACTTATGAAAGGAAATGTTTAATTTAACTGTTTCGTTAAATTGAACCCGCCCGGAAGGCTCGGAAAAAAGATAAACTGTCTAGGAAATCAATATTTCCTGTCAGTTTCCTATTTTTCAGTCGCCTTCTAATCGGGCTTAGTATCTTAAACTTATGAAAAATCTATCTTCTGCTCAAATTCGTCAAATGTGGTTGGATTTCTGGAAATCAAAGGGTCACTCTGTTGAGCCTTCAGCAAATCTTGTCCCAGTAAACGATCCAACTCTTTTGTGGATAAACTCTGGTGTGGCAACACTTAAAAAATATTTCGATGGCTCTGTCATTCCTGACAACCCACGGATTACAAATGCCCAAAAATCCATCCGTACCAACGATATTGAAAACGTTGGTAAGACAGCCCGCCACCACACCATGTTTGAAATGCTTGGCAACTTCTCTATTGGGGATTATTTCCGTGATGAAGCGATTGAGTGGGGCTTTGAGCTCTTGACAAGCCCAGAATGGTTTGCCTTGCCAAAAGACAAGCTCTATATGACTTACTATCCTGATGATGTGGATTCATACAATCGTTGGATTGCTCTTGGTGTTGAGCCAAGCCACTTGATTCCGCTTGAAGATAACTTCTGGGAAATCGGTGCAGGTCCTTCTGGTCCAGATACGGAGATTTTCTTTGACCGCGGTACTGACTTTGACCCTGAAAACATTGGTATCCGTCTCTTGGAAGAAGATATTGAAAATGACCGTTACATTGAGATTTGGAATATCGTATTGTCCCAGTTTAACGCAGACCCAGCTGTTCCGCGCTCTGAGTACAAGGAATTGCCAAATAAAAACATCGATACGGGCGCTGGTTTGGAGCGTTTGGCAGCTATTTTCCAAGGGGCTAAGACTAACTTTGAAACGGACCTCTTCTTGCCAATCATTCGTGAAGTAGAAAAGATTTCTGGTAAGACCTATGACCAAGATGGCGACAACATGAGCTTCAAGGTTATCGCAGACCACATCCGTGCTCTTTCATTTGCCATTGGTGATGGTGCCCTTCCTGGAAATGAAGGCCGTGGTTATGTCCTTCGTCGTCTCCTTCGTCGTGCTTCTATGCATGGTCAACGTTTGGGTATTACGGAGCCATTCTTGTACAAATTGGTGGAGACAGTTGGCAATATCATGGAAAGCTACTATCCAGAAGTGCTTGAAAAACGTGCCTTCATTGAGAAGATTGTTAAGAGTGAAGAAGAGTCGTTTGCTCGTACCATCCACACAGGTTCACAATTTGCTGAGCAATTGATGGACAAATTGGCGGCAGAAGGCAAGTCTGAGATTGATGGTCGTGACATTTTCAAACTCTATGATACCTATGGTTTCCAAGTAGAATTGACAGAAGAATTGGCTGAGCACCGTGGTATGACCCTTGACATTGCGGGATTTGAAGCGGCTATGAAAGAGCAACAAGACCGTGCCCGTGCTTCAGTTGTCAAAGGTGGTTCAATGGGTATGCAAAATGAAACCCTGGCTGCTATCACAGAAGAGTCTACCTTTGTTTATGGGCAAACAGCTCTTGAGGCAAGCTTATCTGTCATTGTGGCTGATAATGAGCGTACAGAAGCAGTCTCAGAAGGTCAAGCCCTCCTTGTCTTTGATCAAACACCATTCTATGCAGAAATGGGTGGTCAGGTTGCAGACCATGGTTTTGTGAAAAATGCTGCTGGAGACATTGTTGCGACTGTCATCGATGTGCAGAAAGCACCAAATGGTCAACCATTGCACACAGTTGAACTGTCCGCAAGCATTTCAGTTGGTCAAACCTACACACTTGAAATCGAAACAAAACGCCGTAAGGGTGTTGAGAAGAACCACACAGCAACTCACTTGCTCCATGCAGCTCTTCACAATATTATCGGTGAGCATGCAACGCAGGCTGGTTCCTTGAATGAGCAAGACTTCCTCCGCTTTGACTTTACTCATTTTGAGGCAGTTACTGCGGAAGAACTTCGTCGTATCGAAGAAGAAGTCAATGAGCAAATTTGGAATGCCATTCCAGTTGTGACGGTTGAAACCGATATTGACACAGCTAAGGAAATGGGTGCCATGGCCCTCTTCGGTGAAAAATACGGTAAAGAAGTCCGTGTGGTGACAATTGGTGACTATTCTGTCGAACTCTGTGGTGGTACCCATGTTGGCAACACCGCTGAAATCGGTATCTTCAAGATCTTGAAAGAAGAAGGTATCGGTTCAGGTACTCGCCGTATCATCGCGGTAACAGGCCGTGAAGCCTTCCTTGCCTATCGTGATCAAGAAGATGCCCTCAAAGAAGTGGCAGCAACCATCAAGTCACCACAGATCAAGGAAGTACCAAACAAGGTTGAAAGTCTTGCTCAGCAAGTTCGTGACCTGCAAAAAGAAAATGCGGCTCTGAAAGAAAAAGCAGCGGCAGCCGCTGCTAGTGATGTCTTCAAAGATGTCAAAGATGCTAACGGCATTCGCTACATTGCCAGCCAAGTCCAAGTATCAGATGCAGGTGCCCTCCGTACCTTCGCTGACAACTGGAAACAAAAAGACTACTCAGATGTTTTGGTGCTAGTTGCTGCAATCGGTGACAAGGTCAATGTCCTTGTAGCCAGCAAATCAAGCGATGTTCATGCAGGGAACCTCATCAAAGTCCTTGCTCCAATCGTAGCAGGTCGTGGTGGTGGTAAGCCAGATATGGCTATGGCAGGTGGTAGCGATGCCTCTGCTATCCAAACCCTCTTGAACAGCGTAGCTGATAACTTGTAATCTATACTGAAAAACTCTTTTATCCATTGGATAGAAGAGTTTTTTGCGCGTTATTCTAGTCAATTTGACAAACTTCATAAACTTTTTGACAAACTTCATAAACTTTTTGACAAACTTCATAAACTTTTTGACAAAAATTATTATTTTTTTGACAAAGATACTTGTTAAAAAAGAAAAAGAAGTGTTACAATGATATCAAGATAAAGAGATGAAAACGGATTCATCACTTAATTAAACAGAAAGTAGGAAATAAATATGAAAAAGATAAACAGTCTTCACATCGCACGATTTCTACAAGTAGCAGTAATTGCCTATCTAGTTTTTGTCCTACTGGCTGACATTATGAAGTGGCAGCAGTTGGATAAAACCCATGTCGTTCTTGCCATTTGCACCATTGCCGTGACAGATGAGCGCTTGAGGAAACTAGGTAGCAGAAAAGAGTAAAAGGAACAAGATTAAAATTAGCCGAGAGTAAGTGGTGGAAAGTTATGAAAAACAATAGCAATAAAAAAGGAATTTTAATTACAGGAACAAGCGTTGTGCGAGGAGTGCAGGTTCTAGTTGCACTATACTTGATTTATAGTTTCGTTCAACTCTTTGTATTTGGTCAGGAGATAGATACAATGCCACTCTTGATGATGTCGAGTTCTCTCCTTATTTTAGATTCCACTCTCAGCAGAGAAAAGGAGAAGAAAAATGAACAAGACAGTTAAAAATGGAATGAAAGTAGTCCTACTGTTTTTCGCACTCTTCTTGATAACTATTTTGGTATTTAAAGTTCTAGCCTTGCTAGGATTTGACCTTAGTTTGAATGAAGAGAGTTATTTAATTCCACCATTGATGGCGACACTGGTGTTAGTTCTGCAATTTATCAAAAAGAAAAATAGTGAAAAAGCTAAGGAAAGATAGGAGAAACCTTATGAAACGACACATTTCAGCAGATATGGCAGCAATTATTATTGCAGGCGCAAGTATTATTGGTTTACTGATTGGAGTTGCTCTAGGACTATATAGTTTAGTCTAGCTTGTAGGAAAATGAAGGAGAAGAAAGATGGAAGCGAAGAAGAAATTATTCGAAGTTAATATCATGGAAAATAAGAAATTTGTCTGGGGATTGAACATTCTTGCTGTGGCACTCATCTTTCCATTTGCCTTGGTATTTGGAATGATAGGCAGTTGGTTGATAGCTAACGGTTCGCAATACTTGGAACTGAACGTGTCGGAGGTATGGTTGCTTTTCCCTCTCTATATTCTTTTAATAGTTGTGCACGAGGCTATCCACGGCATCTTCTTCAAGGTTTTTTGTCCTGAAAATCCTGTCAAATACGGGTTTAAATGGAAATCGGGGATGGCCTATGCGACCAGTCCAGGTTCACTCTACAATCGGATGCAAATGCTAGTAATCAGCTTGGCTCCCTTTGTTGTGATTAGTTTGGGCTTGACCATGTTAGCAGGTTTGGGGATGATGAATACCACTCTTTACTTCATGGTAGCAACCATGCATGCGGCCTCTTGTGCAGGCGATTTCTACTATACTTATCTTTTATTGGTCAAGTTTGCCAAGGAAAATATAGCTGTCGAAGACACAGAAACAGGCTTGATTATCTACCAAGCCTAGAAAGGAAAATTCATGGAATATGTCTTAAAAAATCGGCTCAAGGAATTGCGAGCCAGAGATGGTCTCAATCAGACAGAGCTAGCAAAATTAGCAGAGGTATCACGGCAGACTATTAGCTTGATTGAACGGGGCGAATACACGCCCTCGGTGGTCATTGCTATGCGAATTTCACAAATTTTTAATGAAAATGTGGAGAATGTCTTTCAATTAGTGGAGGTAGAAAAATGAAACAGGGGAAACAAATTTCAACGAAACAAAGATGGATGAGATATTCAGCCTATATGCTGATTTCAGCAATTTTGGGTGGCTTTATCGGTTTCTTTGGAGTATTAATCTTTAAATTCAACCTGCCTTCTTATCTCAATTTAGATAACTTTCTAATTTGTTTGAGGATTATTACATTTGTAATTTTCGATGGAACCGTATATTTTGGTGTTAAAGCTAATCAAAATTATAAACTTTATCATTCCATTTCAGATGAGGATGAAGAACGCGTTGATGAACTATATAAGAAAATGTATCGTAACCTAGAATATGCGACCATTTCATTCAATGTTGCTGTATCATTGACATTGTTAAATTTGGTTTTAGGATTCGGGGTTACTTTCTTAGAAGAGAGTGCAGTTATGTATGGTTCCATTCTTGACGTAGTTTTCTATGTTATCCTTCTCATCTCTCAGGTTTTTATTGTGAAACTAACTCAGAAAATTCGTGACTATAAGTTGTCCGCTTTTGCTACGGTGAAAGAAATGAAGGACTTTGCTGAGGCGATGGATGAAGGTGAGAAGCAAGCCAACTACGAAATGAGTTTCCAGATTGTTTTTACTCTTAATCAAATTGTGTTACCAGGTTTGTATCTATTCCTGTTTGTACTCAGTATGTTACTGCAGGAGCGACAAATTACAGCCTTTCTAGTTGTGGCGTTTTTGCACATTTATATCAATGTGATGCAGGTTCGCATGATCCGTCGTTATTTTAAATAATGAAAGGTTTTGGTAGTGATTATGAAAGAGAATAAAAAGTTTACATCGATTCTAAAAATTGTTTATTTCGTGGGGTTAATCGGCCTTGGTATGTACGCAGTTGGCTATATTTTCGGAGAGTGGCTGGCTATTGGGCAGATTGATTTGTCAAATCTGAATATTCTATTGCCATTGGTTTTGGGCTTGCCAGCTCTGCTGTCGTCATTTAGTTTCTCTTTTATTACTTCGTTAACTCGCCTTGCCTAACTCCAGTTATGCCTGCGGCTCGTTGCCTCGTACTAAAAGTAAACTAAAAGACTTTATCTTTCAACAAACGAAAAATAATTATTTATATTAAGGTGATTGCTATGAATAGACTTGGAAGTGTCAAAGATTGGAATGTGGTTAAAAATTGGAAGTTTCTCTTAGTGGGACTGGCTGTCGTTGCACTAAATGTATTGACCCAGTTGGCCATGTTTACCCTACCAAATTTTGATGGGAATAACATATTGATTGCTGCAGCCCTTTTATTGTTAGCCGTGGTGCTTGGTCTTATATTGACTGGTAAATTAGGTCTATGGAAAGGTGAGCAGAAGTGGGGGATGGGTGCGAATGCTGGTTTTGTAGCCCTCGCCTTTATCGTTATGTTTGGTTTGAAAATAATTGGTGGGCAATTGATTATGCTGGAAGAAGGATACGGTCAAACGACTGCCAATCAGGAAATCATCAATAATTCAGGCTTACCAACCTTAGTTTTGTTTCTCTTTGCAGTTTTCTTTGCTCCAGTTTTGGAGGAACTGCTTTTCAGAGGGATTCTTATGGGGAAAGTCTTTGGTAAGGATTCGATTGTGGGATTATTGCTATCGAGTTTTCTGTTTGGACTTATTCACAATCCGACCAATATCGGATCTTGGGTTGTCTACGGAGGTATGGGCCTGGTCCTGGGACTCGCCTATCGTATTTCTGGCAAATATACAAACGTACTCATCCTACACAGTCTGAATAATCTTCTCGGATTTTTGTTGATGCTACTGATGCAGAGTCTGGGCTTGATATAGGAGGATACGATGGAACTATTTTTATGGATTCTTGTAGGATTTTTATTTTTCAATTCTCTATCAGATAGGAAAAAAGTGAAGCAGTTGCAAGCTAGGGTAAAAAAGTTGCAGAAAACTACAAAAGGAGAAAATCAGATGTCAGTTTTATTGAAAGAATTGGTCGGAAGTAAGGCTAAAATCCGCTTTGATGAGGAATTTATGACCATTTACGAATACAGCATTTTAGCTGTGGATGAGGAGTGGGTTAAAATTTCTCGTGAATTAGCGGAAGGAGAGATTGAAACCAAGTTGGTACGAATTGATAATATTGTTGATTTGAGTTTTTAGGGAGGGAGTGTGTTAAAATTTATCAAACACATTGCATTATTGTTTTTATTTTTTGTTGCTTATCAAATTATTTCTGGGTTTTTGATGGTAGGACCGTCATTACAAGCTATTCCAGAATTTCCAGCTCAATTGATTGTGAATATGATTTTGATTTGTGCGATTATTGGCATTGTTCTCGGAATTGCATTTACAATTGTATTATGGAAATTTGTGTATTCTCGGCCTACCATTGACTATAGTGTATCTTCATCATGGTTCCATAAGATTCAATGGCCTATTTTGCTCTATATTGCATTTTTCATCTTCCAACTTTTGGTACCTATATCTGAAAGTCAAAATCAAACCTTGGTCATCCAATTTGTGTCTGCCTACCCCTTGGTTTCATTTTTATCAGTCGTAATCTTTGCTCCGATTTTAGAGGAGTTGATTTTTAGAGGTTTGTTGGCGACCTATTTCTTCCCTAAAATGGCAGATATGAAGGCTGTTGGAATCTATCTTGCTGTAACGGGTTCTTTGTTTAGTTTGGTCCATATGCCAACAACCATTCCGCAGTTTCTAATTTATTTCACTATGGGTCTCAATCTTGGTTGGCTCTATTTAATTAGACGAGATATTCGTTATCCGATTGCGCTACATATGTTAAATAATGGAATTTCCTATTTGATGATTCTATTTTTGGTATAGTCATTTAGTTTGCTTTTAGTACTCGCTTCAAAGGTTCGGGAGCCTTTGAAGGCTGGAGATAGGGCGAAACAAGTTCGCCTCAATAGCTACAGGTTGCTAGAACAGCCTAAAATCTGTTCTAGGTTGGAAATAAGGAAACGACGTTTCCTCGCTCGTCGAAGTAATTAAAGATAAACTGATATGACTATATAAAATGAATTACAGAATATACGATTGAGATAGATGGTACCTTGTTGCACGTTGCAATAGGGTATTTTTTATTTAGAGTAGTAAACACAGGGTAAAAATGTTAATGTTTGAGTTCCTATTAACATCTAGGCGGAGTGGTTGAGTTTCGAATATTCTGGAGATTGTTTGAGGTGGGAAATTGGTAGTAAGGGAGTCAGTCGTATCACTTCCCGCTCCCATTTTGTATGGTTTACTTTTGTGAATGTAGTATAGTCCATTTTGGATAGTATATGAATAATGACATGTAAAATGTTTACTAATGATTGATAAAATCGAAGAAGAAAATCATATTTGTGCTAAGTATATTTTATTGCTTGGGGAATGAAGATACTCGAATTTTATAAGATTATATCAAGATTCGTTTTGAAAGTATTTAAAATAAATGATAAAAATCGTTGACAAAACCGGTTTACTATATTACAATACAATTTGTAAACGCTTTACAAAATAAAATACAAGGGAGTTACGAATATGAATCAGCAATTTTCATTGGATCAATTTTCTCTGAGAGGAAAAATTGCATTGGTAACAGGAGCATCGTATGGGATTGGCTTTGCGATTGCATCAGCCTATGCAAAAGCAGGGGCGACAATTGTTTTTAATGATATTAATCAAGAGTTGGTTGATAGGGGAATGGAAGCCTATAGGGCAGCAGGTATTAATGCGCATGGCTATGTTTGCGATGTAACTGATGAGGATGGAATACAGGCTATGGTTGCTCAAATTGAATCAGAAGTTGGAGTTATTGATATTCTAGTGAATAATGCTGGTATTATTCGTAGGGTTCCAATGATTGAAATGACAGCAGCTCAATTTCGTCAAGTTATTGATATTGACCTAAATGCTCCGTTTATTGTTTCTAAAGCGGTTATTCCATCTATGATTAAAAAGGGGCATGGGAAAATTATCAATATTTGTTCCATGATGAGTGAGTTAGGACGAGAAACAGTGTCTGCTTATGCAGCGGCTAAAGGTGGGCTTAAGATGTTGACGAAGAATATTGCTTCGGAATACGGTGAAGCCAATATACAATGTAACGGCATTGGTCCTGGGTATATTGCAACTCCACAAACAGCTCCGTTACGTGAACTCCAGAAGGATGGTTCTCGTCATCCATTTGATCAATTTATTATCGCGAAGACCCCTGCAGCTCGTTGGGGTGAAGCTGAGGATTTGATGGGTCCAGCAGTCTTTTTAGCAAGTGATGCTAGTAATTTTGTGAATGGGCACATTCTTTATGTTGATGGAGGAATTCTAGCTTACATTGGTAAACAGCCGGAAGCGTAATAAACGAATTAACAAATTTAACAAATTTTGATATAAGAAGGGAAAAAACGATGAAAATTGCACTTATTAATGAAAATAGTCAGGCGGCTAAAAATAGTCTTATTTTTGAAACATTGAAGTCAGTAACAGATGCTAAAGGGTATCATGTTTTTAACTATGGAATGTATGGTAAAGAGGGAGAAAGTCAGTTGACTTATGTACAAAATGGTCTGCTGGCTTCAATCCTTCTAGTTAGTAAGGCAGCGGATTTTGTTATTACAGGTTGTGGCACGGGGGTAGGTGCCATGTTGGCGGCTAATAGTTTTCCAGGGGTAGTTTGTGGCTTCGCGGTAGATCCGACGGATGCATACCTCTTTTCACAGATAAATGGAGGAAATGCTTTGTCTCTGCCATTTGCAAAGGGATTCGGTTGGGGAGCTGAATTAAATCTCAAATTACTTTTTGAGCGACTGTTTGCAGAGGAAATGGGGGGCGGTTATCCCCGTGAACGCGTTATTCCAGAACAACGAAATGCCCGTATTTTGAATGAAATGAAAGCAGTCACCTATAAAGACTTACTGACAGTACTTCAAGAAATTGATCAAGATTTTTTGAAAGAAACTATTTCAGGTGAACATTTCCAAGAATATTTCTTTGCCAACTGTCAGGACGAGTCAATTGCAGCATATTTAAAAACAGTATTAGAAAGTTAAAGAGTGAGGGGCGGTTATGAAGAAGGTATTACTGATTGGTGAACCTTTAATTCGCATTACACCAACAAACTATCAAGAATTGACAGATGGTGTAGAAAGTCGTGTGTTTTTTGGAGGTTCAGAAATAAATGTCGCTTGTAATCTTCAAGGATTTGGATGTGAAACCAAGCTTTTGACCGCACTACCACAAGGCTCTCTAGGTGATAGATTTTTAGATTTCTTAGATGGGAAAGGGATTGATACTTCCAGTGTTCAACGTAAGGGGGAACGTGTGGGAGTATACTATATGGAAGCAGGATTTGGTTGTCGTTCTAGTCAAGTCTACTATGATCGGGGTCAGTCTAGTTTGGAAGCTATTCAAGTCGATCATTTTGATATGGATCAATTGTTTTTAGAGGTTGGGTTGGTTCACTTTAGTGGTATCACCGTGGCCATTGGTTCAGCTGTTAGGGAATGGCTTGTTCAAGTATTAAAAGAAGCAAAGCGTCGTAAAATTCCAATTTCGATGGATCTTAATTGGCGTTCTAAGATGATTGGATTAAGAGATGCAAAAAAAGTGTTCTCGCAATTTGCGACCTATGCAGACTATTGTTTTGGTCTGGAACCTATTATGGTTAATGAAAAAGATTGGGAATTATTTGAAAGAGATACGGCTACTGTCCATACAATAAGAGAACGGATGCAAACTTTAAAGGAAGCCTATAAGTTCCAAGCAATCTTCCATACGATTAGGCAGACAGATGAACTAGGAAGAAATTTGTATAAGGCTTACGGATTGGCTGATGAATTTTGTTGCTCTCAAGAATTGAAAACTCAGGTGTTACAACGTGTTGGCAGTGGTGATGCGTTTGTTGCTGGGGCATTATATAAATTGTTAGAGAGGACGTCGTTAAAGGCGATTTTAGATTTTGCAGTTGCTAGCGGAACTTATAAATGCAGCATAGAAGGGGATCACATGCGGCAATCTCTTAGCAAAGTTGAGTCTTTATTAGAGGGGAAAAATGACATTATACGATAAAGGAGAAAAAATGAGTCCATCACAAATTATTTCA
The DNA here is from genome assembly GCF_044427425.1 of Streptococcus sp. 2018WUSS126. Taxonomy (NCBI): domain Bacteria; kingdom Bacillati; phylum Bacillota; class Bacilli; order Lactobacillales; family Streptococcaceae; genus Streptococcus; species Streptococcus sp. 2018WUSS126. The sequence continues at coordinate 66,115 of NZ_JAOTGB010000005.1, forward strand.
AAATTGAAGGAGCAAGGGCTTGTTGTAGTCGTTAGAGGAGATGACAAAGAAGTCGGATTTAAGACGGCACAGGCCTGTATTGCAGGAGGAATTACAGCTATAGAGGTTGCTTATACAAATCCTGACGCGAATATGATTATTACAGAACTTAGTCGATGCCATAAAGATGATGTTTCTGTTTTAATTGGGGCTGGAACGGTTCTAGATTCTGTAACGGCACGGCAAGCCATTATGGCAGGAGCAAGTTATATTGTTTCACCATCTTTTAATATAGAAGTTGCAAAAATCTGTCATCTTTATGCAGTGCCGTATCTTCCGGGCTGTATGACTTTAACGGAGATTACAAATGCTTTGGAAGCAGGCTGTGAAATGGTTAAACTGTTTCCTGGTAGTGTTTTGGGGACAAACTATATTACTGCAATCAAAGGACCATTACCGCATGTTTCAATCATGGTAACCGGTGGAGTAAAGCTTAATAATGTTTCAGAATGGTTTAACGCTGGTGCAACTGTTCTTGGTATTGGTGGGGAATTTAATCAATTAGCTACTAAAGGAGAGTTCGGCACAATTCAAGAATTAGCGTCCTCTTATACAAGTGTTAGAGATAAGATGAAGTAGTTTATTTCAAAATAAGGACTGTATTTTAACGTTTTCACTTTCTCCTGCCTCCAACGGGGTTGAATGTGGGAGAAAGTGAGATGTTACAGGGGAAATTTTGAACGGAAACATGGAGAGATTTGGTGCTCCTGTTTATGAAAAGAGGGAGCTGGAGAATATTTTTTAAATAAAAGTCCAACAAAATATAAAACGCTTACATTTTTTTTATAAAATCTATTGACAAGTGGTTGTCAATAGTCTACAATACAAAGTGTAGGTAAACCGGTAAAGTTAAAAGGAGAGAATTATGATTAAAGTGATTGTCGTTGCTCATGGACAGTTTGCTAGTGGGATTCTTACTTCACTAAAGTTAATTGCAGGAGAGGTGGAGAATATTGAGGCAATTGATTTTAGTGAAGGAATGTCGGCGCAAGAACTAAAAGCACGCATCAAAGCAGCTATATTAGGCGAAAGAGAAGTTTTGATTTTAACTGATTTACTAGGAGGTACGCCTTTTAAAGTTAGTGTAGAATTAGCAGCAGAACAGAAAGAGCAGAATGTTGTCGTTCTTTCAGGTTTAAATCTTGCGATGATTTTGGAAGCGAATTTTTCACGGTTAACAGATAATTTAGAACAATTGGTTGGTAAATTGATTACCACCTCTAAAGATGGAATCGTTGATTCGGTCAGTCTGTTAGCAGAGGATAACCATGATGAAGAGTTATTTGAAGATGGTATATGAGGGAGAAATACATGATTAAGGATGTTTTGATTGAGTCAATTGCCAAAAAAAGAGAGTTTAGAAATTCCACTCTATTGAGTAAGAAAGAAGTTGAGGCTGCAATAGAATTGGCGATTCAACAACTTGTTATCAATTGTGAATATTTTGGTGAGTCGTTCCCGACTCCGGCCACATTTGATAACCATTATCCAAAGATGGATAATACAGAGTGGACAAATGGTTTTTGGACGGGCGCGCTTTGGTTAGGACATGAGTATTCTTTGAACAACAAAATGAAAGCGTTAGCAAAAAAGAATACGGCATCTTTCTTGGAACGTGTCAAACAAAGAATTGAATTAGATCATCATGATTTGGGATTTCTGTATTCACCATCAACGGTAGCTGATTATAAATTGACAGGTAGCAAAGAGGCTTTAGAAGCTTCGCTCTTGGCTGCTGATAAATTAATGGAGCGCTATCAAGAAAAGGGCGGTTTTATTCAGGCCTGGGGGCAACTTGGTAAAGCAGAAGATTATCGACTGATTATTGATTGTTTGTTGAATTTACAATTACTTTTCTTTGCTTATGAGGAGACAGGTGAGCAGAAATATTATGATGTAGCTCTTAGTCATTTCTACGCTTCTGTTAATACAGTTATTCGAGATGATGCTTCAACATTCCATACCTATTACTTTGACCCTGAAACAGGAAAACCTCTCAAAGGGGTTACTCGACAAGGATTTAGTGATGATTCTTCCTGGGCGCGTGGTCAATCTTGGGGTATTTACGGTATTCCGTTAGCTTACCGTAAAATTAAAGATCCCGCATGTTTAAATTTGTTTAAAGGAGTAACCAACTACTTTCTTAATCGTTTGCCAGAGGATAACGTTTCCTATTGGGATTTAATTTTTAATGATGGTAGTGGGCACGCTCGTGATTCTTCTGCGACAGCAATAGCGGTTTGTGGTATTCACGAGATGCTTAAATATTTGCCAGAAGTTGATGAGGACAAGGAAACTTATAAATACGCTATGCACACGATGCTACGGTCCTTGATTGATAACTATGCTAATCGTGAGTTAGCTCCAGGTCGCCCATTGCTTCTACATGGGGTCTACTCTTGGCATTCAGGAAAAGGTGTCAATGAAGGAAATACTTGGGGCGATTATTATTACTTAGAAGCTTTGCTTCGTTTTTATAAAGATTGGGAATTATATTGGTAGGAGGTTAAAATGGCAACACCAAATATTGTAATGGCTCGTATTGATGAGCGACTAATTCATGGACAGGGACAACTATGGGTTAAATCCTTAGGTTGTAATACTGTCATCGTGGCAAATGATAAGGTTAGTGAGGATAAGATTCAGCAGACATTAATGAAAACGGTTATTCCTGATTCAGTAGCTATGCGTTTCTTCTCTTTGCAGAAAGTGATTGATGTGATTCATAAGGCTAATCCTGCTCAAACTATTTTCTTAGTTATTAAAGATTTGCAAGATGCACTAACTTTGGTTAAAGGTGGAGTGCCAATCACAGAATTAAATATTGGAAATATTCATAATGCGCCTGGAAAAACGCAAGTAACACGGTCTATCTTTTTTGGTTCAGAAGATAAGGCTATAGTGAGAGAGTTGAACGATGTTTATAAGATTCGCTTCAACACAAAGACAACGCCTTCTGGTAATGATGGGGCAGTTGAAGTTAATATATTGGATTATATTTAAAAAATAAGGAGAATTATCATGACGATCAGTCTAATTCAAGCGGCTCTTATTGGTCTGTGGACAGCTTTCTGTTTTAGCGGTCTATTATTGGGGCTTTACACAAACCGATGTATCGTGCTTTCTTTTGGGGTCGGAATCATTTTAGGAGATCTACCAACGGCTTTAGCTATGGGTGCTATCAGTGAGCTGGCATACATGGGATTTGGTGTTGGTGCTGGGGGGACCGTTCCTCCAAATCCAATCGGACCTGGTATTTTTGGTACTTTGATGGCTATTACAAGTGCTGGAAAAGTAACACCAGAAGCAGCTTTAGCACTTTCAACACCTATTGCGGTAGGTATTCAATTCTTACAAACTTCAGCATATACTCTACATGCGGGTGCTCCAGAATCAGCTATCAAACATCTTCGTGCAGGAAACCTTTCTAAATTTAAACGTGTTGCAAATGGTACAGTGATTACTTTCGCCTTTTTAGGATTTGCTCTCGGTTTCTTGGGTGCCTATTCAATGGATACTCTTTTGAAATTGGTTGAAATGATTCCACCAGTATTATTAACTGGATTGAGTGTGGCAGGTAAGATGCTTCCAGCTATCGGTTTTGCAATGATTTTGTCTGTAATGGCTAAGAAAGAATTGATCCCGTTTGTATTGCTTGGCTATGTTTGTGCAGCCTATCTACAACTGCCTGTAATTGGTATCGCAATTGTCGGTAGTATCTTTGCACTTAAAGAATTCTTTAATAAACCAGAACAAGTGGCAGTGAAACAGGAGGAAGCACACGATGACTGGATCTAAACTAACTAAAAAAGATTATCTCAACACATCTCTACGGGCCTTCTTCTTGCAGAATGGTTTCAATTACAGTAATTATCAAGGGATTGGCTATGCAAATGTCATGTATCCAGCTTTTAAGAAGCATTTTGGTGACGACAAAGAAGGATTAACTAAAGCTTTAGAAGAAAACTGTGAGTTTTACAATACCAATCCACATTTTCTTCCATTCATTACTAGTCTTCATTTGGTCATGTTAGAAAATGATCTCCCAGAAGAAGAGACTCGTGGGATTAAGATGGCACTGATGGGGCCGTTGGCAGGAATTGGTGACTCACTTTCACAATTTGTATTAGCCCCACTTTTATCTACGATTGCTGCCTCTCTAGCAGGTCAAGGACTGGTTATGGGACCGATTCTTTTCTTCCTTGGAATGAACATTATCTTGACCTCTATCAAGTTATTGACTGGTTTGTATGGCTATAAATTTGGTACCAGCGTGATTGATAAATTGAGTGACCAAATGGCAACAATTTCTAAGGTAGCCAATATCATCGGTGTGACAGTTATCTCTGGTTTAGCAGTAACCTTTGTAAAAATTTCGGTGCCAATTACCTTTGCGGCGGGTGAATTAACAGAAGGAGCAGATCAGAAAATTGTAACCATCCAGGGAATGTTAGACAAGATTGCCCCTGCATTGCTTCCAGCCTTGTTTACGATTTTAGTTTATTATCTCATCAAGAACAAGAAATGGACTACCTATAAATTGGTTATCTTGACAGTTATCATCGGTATTTTGGGTAGCTGGTTGGGCATCCTTGCATAAGCAATTATGGATCAACAAACACTCTACTATGCACTAATTATTTTAGTAGCTCTATCGACCATACTTCCTGTACTCACTTCTTATGTCAATCGTAAACGACAACAAAAAGCTCTTGAGGAGCAACTGGAAAAACGCCAACGCTACTTATCAACCTTACAGGCTGGAGATGAGGTTATCCTCTTCTCTGGACTGCATGGTAAAATTATCAAACTAACAGATAGCTTGGTAGAACTACAGATTGCAAAAGGCATTATTGTTTACGTTGAAAAAGAGTCGATTATGGGAAAAGCCAAAGAACTACTTTTTACGAAGTAGTTCTTCTTTCTTTAAGAGAGAAAAGCGATTGCGAAATAAAAAATGTTGTAGTAACATTGTTTTACACTATATAAAAAGGAAAGGAAATACCAATGGGGATTTTTACCAGTCAAACGAAGCGATATTATAGCATTCGTAAATATAAAATTGGAGTTTGTTCAGCTCTTATTGCGCTGTCTATATTGGGAACAAGGGTTGCAGCCAATCAGTTGCCAAGTACAGAAACAGCTAGTCCACAAACTAGTCAGTTAGTGGAAACAACTTCAGAAGCGACAGAAGTAGCTAATCATACGACAGAACCAGTAACGACAAGTGAGGTCAGCTCTGAAGCTAGTCCTGTTACGTCAACAGAAAGCCAGCCTTCAAGCACCGCTGCAGAAACTGTTGCCAGTCCGCAAGCTGTTCAGGCGACAAAAGAAGAGAAGAACCTAGTAGCCAATGGGGAGTTCATCAGTACAACGGCACCATCAGGAAACTGGAAAAAATCGGCTGCCACAGACTGGGAAACGTGGATTCCGAATGATATTAAAAAAGAAAATGGAGCTGTTTCTATTGATGATGGGAAACTTCATATTTCTTCAACAAATACTTACCGAGTGGCAGTGCACCAAACAGTGGATGTAGATCCTAGCAAGCGCTACCTCTTTAGCTATGATGTCGAAACCAAGGATCTGAAGGGAAGCGGTGTTCGTGTTCGCTTGCGCAGTTTGACTGCAGAAGGCAAGGATTTGAGCCCGCAAGAATTTACTTTCACAAATTTTGTGGCTGGTACACAACAAAGAAAGGTGGAGAAGGAGTTAACAGTTTCTCCCGAAACTCGTAAATTGAAGGTAGAGCTGTTTTTTGAGAATGGTATAGGTCAAGCCTGGCTGGATAACATCTCGCTGGTAGAATATGCTGAAAAAACACCAGAAACACCAGAGTCAAGCCCAGAACTTGTCCAACCTGAAACAGGGGAAATTACCCTTGCCAGCAATAAGGTTTACCTGCCTGTTCGCCCAGACCTGACCTATCGTATTGCAGATGCGACTGTGGCCACTGTGGAGAAAAATATGATTCGTCCGCTTGTGGCTGGAAAAACTCAGGTAGATATTTATGATAAAGACACTAAACTATCTAGTTTCGAGCTGACAGTTACGAAGCATCAAGCAACAGTCTTTGATACCTTAAGGAACAACTGGGAAGATATTTCTTTAGCCAATAAACGCTACCAATCTAATGATACTCAGATGAAAGCCTTTCTAGGGCGTTTAGATGCCGGCGTAGCTTCTTCTCTTAAAAAATGGGTTGAACCAACAGAGCAGGGCAAAACGATTTTCAACGATATTGACTTTAGTAAATCCAGCCACCTGACAACGGTCTATCGCCGCTTGGAGCAGATGGCTCAAGTAGTTGAGAATCCAGACTCAGCCTATTACCACGACCGCTCACTTACCGATTTGGTCAGAAAAGGAATGAACTGGCTTTACACCAATGTTTATAATGAAAATAAGTCAATTGATGGGAATTGGTGGGATTATGAAATTGGGACTCCGCGTGCAGTTGTCAATACATTAATCTACATGTATCCCTACTTTAGTCAGGAGGAGATTCTAACCTATACCAAACCGATTTCAAAATTTGTGCCAGATCCAACCACTATTCGTAAAACCTTGTCCAATCCTGTTCCAGCAGTGGGTGGTAATCAGACGGATTTGAGCAAGGTGGCCATCTTGGAAGGAGCTCTTCGCGAAGATGCTGACCGTGTGAGGGCTGGTGCGCAAGGTTTGACAACGATTATGAAATTTGTAGATAAGGGAGAGGGCTTCTACAAGGACGGCTCCTTTATCGACCACACCAATGTTGCCTACACAGGAGCGTACGGAAATGTCCTCATTGAAGGTTTTTCACAGTTACTACCAGTTATTCAGCCAACGGAGTTTGCCCTCAAGGAAGAACAGACCAACATTCTTTATGAATGGATTGAAAAAGCCTTTATGCCAATATTGGTTCGCGGTGAATTGATGGATATGACCCGCGGTCGTTCCATCAGTCGGGCAACTGGTGAATCACATGTTCAGGCCATGGAGATTTTAAGGTCTTTGGTCCGTATTGCAGAATCGGCTCAGCCTGAGCAAAAAACCAAACTTCTCTCCTTTGTTAAGGCGCAGCTGACCTCTGATACCTTCTATGACAGCTACCGCAGCCTCAAATCCTATAAGGATATTGATTTGGTCAACAAGCTTTTAACTGATAATCAAATCCCTGCTGAAGTGGATAAAGATTATATTGCAGCCTTCAACAATATGGATAAGTTTGTTTATCGAAGTGCTCAAGAAGGCTTTACCTTTGCTTTGTCCATGTACTCTTCTAGAACTCAAAACTATGAAGATATGAACAATGAAAACCGCAAGGGTTGGTATACAGCAGATGGTATGTTTTACCTCTACAATGATGATTTGAGTCATTACAGTAACCACTACTGGGCAACAGTTGACCCGTATCGCTTACCGGGAACGACAACGACCAAGGACAAACGAGAAGACGGCAGTGGCGAGGTAACTCTTGCAAGTGACTTTGTTGGAGCAAGCCAGTTAGGCAACCGCTTGGCGACGATTGCAATGGATTTCAATAACTGGAACAATAGTCTGACTGCTCGTAAGGCTTGGATTGTTCTGGGAAATAAGATTGTTTTCCTAGGTACTGATATACAGCATCAATCTGCTCAAGGCGCCGTGACAACGATTGAAAATCGTAAACTCTTGACCGGAGAAAAATATAGCTATTACATAAATGGCCAGCCAGTTGATTTGTCCAAAGAAGTAGTGACAGATAAGACTCAATCCTTTTACATGACCAATGGCAAGGACAATCAGTCCATCGGCTATGTCTTCTTGAACCAATTGCCGACTCATGCCAAGTTAGATCAGCGAACCGGCAAATGGAGCGACATCAACCACAATCAGTCCAAAGAAGAAGTGAGCAATTCCTTTGTTAGCCTATGGCATGAACATGCACAAACATCAAGTAACTATGCTTATGTCCTTGTTCCAAACCAATCTATGGAAAAAGTAAATCAGGCAGCTGCTAGTGTGAAATTGCTTCATCAAGACAGGGATTTGCAAGTGGTATACGACCAAGAACAGAATGTCTGGGGCGTTGTGAAATACACGGATACAGCCTACAAGCTGACAGATGATATTACCTTAACAGATGCCGGTTTGTATACCATTCAGAAAGTCGAAGGTGGCTATCGCATCGCCTTTTACAATCCGTCTACCCGAACCGTAAAGAATGGCATTGAGTTGACAAAGGCAGGTTCCAGTCTGACTGTTGAGATGGAGCCAACGGCGGCTTATCCATCCACTGTCTGGAAGGTTACTATGCCAGAAGGTTCTGATAAACAAACTGGAAGTGTCGAAAAAACAGAAAAAGAAGAAAAACAACTCAAGGAAAACCAACCAAGTCCAGAGGTGAAACAAGTGGTTCATCATGCCGCTGAAAAAACAAAGCCGAGTAAGCCCCGTCTGCCCCAGACAGGAGAAGAAGCAAGTCTAGGTCTTGGTTTCTTAGGTTTGCTAACCTTGGGGGCAGTGGTGGATTTCAAGTGTCGCAGATCGCACTCCTAAATGAAATTCGTGGGTGAAGGGGGAGCGTGAAAGAACTCGACGGATAAAAAAGTTCGTCAACAAGTCTTTATTTCTAGTTGTTGAGCTGAAACAGTCTATCCCCAGACTGTTTCACTCCCACCCCCGCATAGTTGATTAGATCAGATTCGGAGTATGAAATACGAATTGCTGAGATTTGTTTTGGAACTCCTATCTCCAACCTTTAACAGTCCACTGAACTGTTAAAGCCGAACAATCACTGCGCTGAGATGTTGATATGAACTTTGAGGAGTGGATCTGGGCTTTGCCCAGCCTCTCTTCTTTTGGAGAAGCAATAGAGAAAGGACTTGTTATGCAAACAATATTCGAAAAAATAGTAGCTAATCAGTCAGCAGAGTCGGTCAAAACCTATATTCTCAATCAACAAGATGCAGCTTATAAAGAGCTTCTCCTTTCCTGTCAAAATTTATTAAATGATATTTTTATCTTTGAAGACAATTGGGATATGGAACCTTGTTCAGTCGGGTATCATCTTGCTCCTCTTGACTGGACAGCCGACTGCCATGGGGATGAGGAATGGACCTTTATGCTCAATCGGCAGGAATACTTGTGGAAATTAGTTTTGGCCTATCTGGTTGAAAAAGATTCGCACTACATGGAGCAGGTTAAACGGTTTATCTTTAGTTGGATAGAACAAGTGACAGATTGGTATCCTAAAAGAACGAGCAGTCGCACCTTAGATACAGCTATCCGTTGTTTAAGCTGGCTCAATATTCTCCCATTTTTAATTGATTGGGGCGGACTAAGTGAAGCTGAGCGTAGCCAACTGTTAGTATCCATTCAAAAACAATTATTTTATCTTCACAGTCATTACCGTGCCAAAGATACGTTGAGTAATTGGGGAATTTTCCAGACTGGCGCAATGCTCTTGGCCCATGCTTATATCGGCGATCAGGTGGATTTAGTAGAGCTTCACCATTTTGCTCGTCAGGAAATCGAAGAGCAAATTCAAACTCAGATATTGGAAGATGGAACTCAGTTTGAGCAGTCTTTTCTCTACCATGTGGAAGTTTATAAACTCTTGCTAAGACTAGCTTTCTGCTTGCCAGATTATCGAAAACAGTGGACACCTATTTTGAAAAAGATGGCAGACTATGTCTTACAGATGACGGGACCAGATGGTAAAAGTGTGGCTCTTGGCGATAGCGATGTTCATTGTACTTCTGACATCTTACAGATGACTGCGATTTTCTTTGAAGATGGCACCTACCTAGTAGATAATTCCAAGCTAGATTTAGGCGTTCTCTTCTTGGTCGGAGAAAATGGCTTGCGCATATTTGAACACTTGACCGCTCAACCCAGCTCGTCAGGGGGACAACATTTTTCTGAATCAGGTCACAGTATTGTCAAAGAAGTGGACAGCTATTTATGTTTCAAGGCCGGTCCCATGGGAAGTGCCCACAGTCATTCTGACCAAAACAGCTTGTGCTTTTACCACAAAGGACAACCGATAATCATCGACAGCGGTCGTTTCAGCTACCGTGAATGCGAGGAGCGCTACTTGCTTAAAAGTGCTTGGGCTCACAGCACTTGTATCCTTGATGACAACGCTCCAGAGCAGATAAAGGGTTCATGGGAATATGACACGTATCCTCAGTTTATTAGTCACAGTTATAAGGTTTTTGAACGCTGTCATTGGATGCAGGGCATTTATCAGGCTCAGACCAGCCAAGGCTTGCCTTACTGGCATAAACGACAGCTCCTTATGGTTGGAGGCGATTTATTGCTGATAGTGGATAGCGTTGATTGCTCAGGCCAGCATGAGTTGACCAGTCAATTGATTTTAGATGAAAGGGTCAAGATTGGAGAAGAGCAGTTAAATGATCTTCGGCTATATAGCCAAAAGGATTTTGAAATCCAGAAAACCGTGCGTTCTCCCCGATACAACCAACTAGTAGAGACCAATAAACTGGTCAAAAAAGAGAGTTTTCGAGATCGATTAGTTACATTTACTCTATTAGCAGATGAAGCAATTCGTGTCAAGCAATTGCCAGTTTACCAAACAGACTATCATTTGATAGAAAGTGGTTTGGCTTTTAGCTGTCAAGGAAAGGGAATGAATATTCTGTTAGTGGTTTCTGATAATGATATATACAAGGGAGAGAAATTACTTCAAGTGGCTGGTTATAAGTTGAGAGGTAAGTGCTTAGTAGTGGATAGGGATAAGAGACAAGTTGTCCGACTCAAAAATTAGAAGGGACAGAAAAATACAGTCATTTCTGTGCGAAATAACTGATAAAGTACGGATAGTATGATAGAATAAAGTAACTAAAGGAGGTATCGGTAAGGTGTCAGAGAAGTTTACCATCAAAGATATTGCAGAACTGGCTCAGACTTCAAAAACAACAATTTCCTTTTACTTAAATGGTAAATATGAAAAGATGTCCAAAGAGACACGCGAAAGAATTGAGAGAGTCATTCGCGAAACAGACTATAAACCCAGCGTTGTCGCGCGGAGCCTAAATTCAAAAAATACTAAGTTGATTGGAGTATTGATTGGAGATATTACAAATACATTTTCCAATCAAATTGTCAAAGGTATAGAAGAAGAAGCGCATAAGAGTGGCTATCAAGTTATCATCGGAAACAGCAATTACAATCAAGAAAGCGAAGATAAGTATATTGAGAGCATGCTGATGTTGGGTGTAGATGGTTTTATTATTCAGCCGACATCGCATTTTAGAAAATATTCGCGCATTATTGAGGATAAGAAAAAGCATATGGTTTTCTTTGACAGTCAACTTTACGAACATCGTACCAGTTGGATTAAGACAAATAATTACGATGCTGTCTATGATGCAACTCAACTATGTGTAGAAAATGGCTATCAAAAATTTATTCTTATTACAGCTGACATTAGTCGCTTAAGTACACGGATTGAACGAGCTACAGGGTTTATGGATGCTTTGTTAGATTGTAAACAAAGTTATCAAGATTTAACAATTGCAGATGAAAATACGGACATAGAGGAAATTAAACGTTTTCTTCAAGGGGTGGTAAATCCTCAGGAAAAGACCCTAGTGTTCGTTCCGAATTGCTGGGCGTTACCTTTAGTTTTTAATGCTATGAAAGAACTTAAATATGACTTTCCTCAGGTTGGTCTTTTGGGGTTTGACAATACTGAATGGACAAATTTTTCATCCCCTACGATCTCTACCATTGTTCAACCCGCCTTTGAAGAAGGGTGTCAAGCAACAAGGATGCTGATCAATCAGATTGAGGGTGGAAACCAAGTGGAACGACAGCAGGTTTTAGATTGTACAGTTCATTGGAAAGAATCTACATTCTAAGTTAAGTTAAATTTTACTTCTTAGGAAGAGGAGCAGAACGAAGTAGAATATTCTGATTGAGAGCTCACTGAAACCCTCCTTGAATCGCCTAATATATACAAAAAAATAGGAATTTTCCCTTAACTGGTGGGAGAATTCCTATTTTTATGCCAATCTTATCAAGATTGCATATTAATATTATATATATGATTTTAAACTCAACAGATTTCTATAGTCTTTTAGTACTAGGCAACGAGCTGCAGACAGCTTGTACAGTCGAGTGACTGTGCAAGGTTGGAGATAGCACTTGCGGAGCAAGTCACCCCTGCAGAGTACGGCAAAGCGAGTTCAAACCCTCCGGTGGAGTGTTTGAAGTTGGAAATCCACGCTCGTCGAAGTAATTAAAGAGAAACAAAATGACTATAAAACGGAAAAATAGAAATGATATTTTTCCAGATCTACAACCCATATAAATAATCATCATCTGTCATAGCTTCCACTTCACCAAGAAGATAGCCGTTACCAACTTGGGAGAAGAAGTCGTGGTTAGATGTACCGGTTGAGATACCGTTCATGATGATTGGGTTGACATCATCTGCTGAATCTGGGAAGAGTGGATCCTGTCCCAAGTTCATGAGGGCTTTGTTGGCATTGTAACGAAGGAAAGTCAAGACTTCCTCAGTCCAGCCAACTGCATCATAGAGAGAGCGTGTGTAGCCTTCTTCGTTTTCATAAAGTTGGTAGAGCAAGTCGTACATCCAGTCGCGGAGTTTGTCCTGTTCTTCCTCGGACAATTCATTGAAACCAAGTTGGAACTTGTAACCGATGTAGGTACCGTGAACTGACTCGTCACGGATGATCAGCTTGATGATTTCCGCAACGTTGGCCAATTTGTTGTTACCAAGGTAGTAGAGTGGCGTGAAGAAACCAGAGTAGAAGAGGAAGGTTTCTAGGAAAACGCTGGCTACTTTCTTTTCAAGTGGTGTACCTGTTTCGTAGATTTCGTTGATAATCTTTGCCTTGCGTTGCAAGTATTCGTTGCTGTTGGTCCATTCAAAGATGTCTTCAATCTCAGACTTGGTGTTCAAGGTTGAGAAGATAGAAGAGTAAGACTTGGCATGGACTGACTCCATGAATTGGATGTTGTTGTAAACAGCTTCTTCGTGCGGTGTACGAATATCGTTGCGAAGAGCTTGGACACCTGTTTCAGATTGAAGGGTATCCAAGAGGGTCAAACCGCCAAAGACCTTACCAACCAGGTCTTTTTCTTCAGCAGTAAGTTTACGCCAGTCATCCAAGTCGTTTGATAATGGGATACGTGTATCGAGCCAGAATTGCTCGGTCAACTTTTCCCAAGTTGACTTGTCAATAACATCCTCAATGGCGTTCCAGTTTATAGCTTTGTAGTAGGTTTCCATCATATTCTCTTTCTTTTTCTTATACTTCAAATATTATATCACAAATAGATAGTAGCCTGTAAAAAAATCCCCTAAAAGGGATTTTTAATCGAGCGCTCATTAGTTGCTTCACATCATGAACGACAGTGTCGTAAGGTAGTCAGTACCGTTCATTCATTTGATGCTTTAGCATCAATGTCTTACGACACGTAGAAACTGAAGACGATATTTCTTCAGTTTCGGAGTTAGTGAGGTAGCTAGCTAATCCGCTTATAGCGGTTAGCGTAGATTAGCTAGTTGATTTATCAACAGCTAATCTTGCTACGTTAAATCACACAACTTTCACATTGATTTGCGCCGACTTCTTCGCCGTCATCGGTAAAGGTACGGATGTAGTAGATAGATTTGATACCTTTGTTGAAGGCGTAGTTACGAAGGATAGAGAGGTCACGTGTAGTTTGTTTGTTCTCTTTTTTCCATTCATAGAGTTCTTTTGGAAGTTCGCTGCGAAGGAAAAGAGTGAGTGACAAACCTTGGTCGACGTGTTCTGTTGCAGCAGCATAGACATCAATGACCTTACGCATATCCATATCGTAGGCAGACTTGTAGAATGGAATAGTTTCTGTTGCCAAGCCAGCTGCTGGATAGTAGATTTTACCGATTTTCTTCTCTTGGCGTTCTTCAATCCGTTGTGTGATTGGATGAATAGAAGCAGAGACATCGTTGATGTAGCTGATAGATCCATTTGGAGCAACAGCTAGTCGGTTTTGGTGGTAAAGACCATCTGCCATGACTTTCTCACGTAGGTCAGCCCAATCTTGTCCGCTTGGAATGAAAATCCCTTCAAAGAGTTCTTTGACACGCTCGGATTGTGGTTGGTAGTCACCAGTCACGTATTTATCGAAATAAGTGCCGTCTGCGTATTTTGATTTGTCAAAATTATGGAAGGTTGCCTTGCGTTCGCGGGCAATGTTATTTGATTCTACCAAGGTCCAGTAGTTGAGGAGCATGAAGTAGATGTTGGTAAATTCTACGGCAGTTTTTGATCCGTAATCAATCAAGTTCTGTGCCAAGTAAGAATGAAGTCCCATGGCACCAAGACCGATAGAATGCGCCTGACTGTTTCCTGCTTCAATAGATGGTACAGCTGAAATGTGTGAATGATCTGTGACATAGGTCAAAGCGCGTGTCATTGTACGAACAGAGCGACCAAAATCAGGTGACTTCATTAGGTTGACGATATTGGTTGAACCGAGGTTACATGAAACGTCAGTACCCATGGTCAAGTATTCTTGAGAATCGTTTAGAATGCTTGGTGTTTGAACTTGAAGGATTTCTGAACAGAGGTTTGACATGATAATCTTGCCGTCAACAGGGTTGCTACGGTTAGCTGTATCGATGTTGATAACGTATGGATAGCCAGACTCTTGTTGGAGTTTGGAAATTTCTGTTTCCAAGTCACGTGCCTTGATTTTTGTCTTACGAATGCGAGGGTTTGCCACCAATTCATCGTATTTTTCTGTGATGTCAAGGTAGCTATAAGGGACACCGTATTCCAATTCAACTGAGTATGGGCTGAAGAGGTACATATCTTCGTTTTTACGTGCCAATTCGTAGAATTTATCAGGAACGGTGATACCGAGTGATAAGGTCTTCACACGAACTTTCTCATCGGCATTTTCTTTCTTAGTCGAAAGGAAGGAAATAATATCTGGGTGGAAAACATCCAGATACACTACCCCAGCCCCTTGGCGTTGCCCAAGCTGGTTAGAATAGGAGAAGCTGTCTTCGAAGAGTTTCATAACAGGAACAACCCCAGAAGCCGCCCCCTCATAGCCCTTGATTGGAGCACCTGCCTCACGCAAGTTGCTGAGGGAAATACCAACACCACCACCGATACGGGACAATTGCAGAGCAGAGTTGATAGAACGTCCGATCGAGTTCATATCGTCAGTGACTTGGATGAGGAAACATGATACCAACTCACCACGACGGGCACGACCTGCGTTGAGGAAAGAAGGTGTTGCTGGCTGGTAACGAAGGTGAATCATTTCGTTAGCCAAGTTCAAGGCCAACTCTTCATTTCCTTCTGCAAAATACAAGGCATTGAAGAGAACGCGATCTTCCATACTTTCCAAGTAATAGGCTCCATCATTTGTTTTGAGGGCATACTGATTGTAGAACTTGTAGGCAGCCATGAATGACTTGAAGCGGAAATTTTGGTCTTTCAAGAATTGATCAATTTTGATGATAAATTCTGGACTGTATTGGTCCAAAAACTCTTTTTCAAGGTAATTTTCTTCTAATAGATAAGCAATCTTGTCTAAAATACTATCAAATTGCTTGGTATTTGGGAGGACGTTTTCTTTAAAGAAGGCCTTAACCGCTTCTTGGTCCTTGTGGAGTGGGATTTGCCCATTAACAGGACGGTTGATTTCGTTATTTAAACGGAAGTAGGACACATCGCCTAGCTCTTTTAAACTCATAGTCGCAATCTCTTTCTATAAACAGTAGGGAATTAAACCAAGGCTTTTAGTTTTCCTGGTTGAAAACCTGAGAAAACATCATTTTCAGTTTCGATAACAGGTGCAGCTGAGAAACCGAGACCTTTTACGTGATCGATAAATTCAGGCTGTTCATCTAGATTGATTTCTTTATAATCTACACTATGTTGGTCCAAGAATTTCTTGGTCATTTTACACTGTACACAATCATTTTTTGAATAGATCGTTACCATTCAATTTCTCCTTTGTCCATGAGGGATTAATAAAAAATCCCAATTTTGTTACCAATCTAGGATACAAGATTTTAAGGTTAAAGTCAAGAAGGAAGTTTATTTAAAATCACAAAATATAGTGCATAATATTTTTATAAAACACCATATATTGTACCTTTGCTCATTGTCGCTAAGTCGAAAAATAGCGTTTACATAGCTGTTTCTATTTAGTTTGATAACCCTAACAATCTCTCAGTAAAATATAGATTAGCTTTTCTGCAAATGTCATAATATTTTGAAGGAAACATACGGTGTTACAAAATATAACATTTATAGTTATACATGTATTGAATATATATTACATTTTGTACTATACTATTCAATAATGCTGAAAGAGGTTATCAAATATGGAAAAATTACATAGAAAAAGCTTGTTTCATAAAGGGAAAGAATATTCATATTATGCATTGGATTCGATTTCAACGGAAGAAAAAGTGGATATTCATTCACTTCCCTATACTATTCGTATTTTATTAGAAAGTCTTTTAAGAAAAGAAGATGGCGTAGACGTTACAAAAAATCACATAATGGAGTTGCTTCATTATCAGGCGGCATCTCCTAAAGGAGAAATCCCCTTTAAACCTAGTCGTGTTATTTTGCAAGATTTTACAGGTGTTCCTGTTGTGGTAGATTTAGCCTCCATGCGTGATGCGGTGGTGAAAGCAGGTGGAACCCCTGAATTGATTAACCCAGAAATTCCAGTGGATTTAGTCATCGACCACTCTGTTCAAGTTGATTTTTTTGGGACTGAAGATGCTCTGGAGAAAAATATTGCCTTAGAGTTCGAAAGAAATAATGAACGCTATGAATTTCTGAAATGGGCAGAGAATTCCTTTGAAAATTATCGTGCTGTGCCTCCAGCGACAGGAATTATCCATCAGGTAAACATTGAATTTCTAAGCGATGTTATTATCAACAAGGATGGCTTGCTTTATCCAGATTCTATGTTTGGTACAGACAGTCATACGACCATGATTAATGGTATTGGTGTACTTGGTTGGGGTGTGGGTGGTATTGAGGCGGAAGCTGCAATGTTGGGTGAAGCATCTTATTTTCCTATCCCTGAGGTGATTGGTGTTCGCCTAGCAGGGCAATTGCCTAAGGTTGCTACTGCAACGGATTTGGCTCTTAAGGTCACTCAACTTCTACGTCAGGAAAATGTAGTTGGGAAGTTTGTCGAGTTCTTTGGACCAGGTTTATCTTCTCTCACATTAGCGGATCGAGCAACTGTTTCCAATATGGCTCCAGAATACGGTGCGACTTGTGGCTATTTCCCGATTGATGGAGAAACTTTACATTATATGAGATTGACCAACCGTTCGGAGGAGCACGTGGAGTTGACAGAAGCCTATGCTAAGGCTAATTATTTATTCTATGATGCTGAACGTTTTCCGTCTTATAGCAAGGTTTTAGAATTGGATTTATCGACAGTAGTTCCATCTATTTCTGGTCCTAAAAGACCACAAGATTTGATAGAACTAACAGATGCAAAAGCGGAGTTTCAGGCTAGTTTAATACGTGAAGTAGGTGTGCGTGGATTTGGTTTGGAGGAAGCAGAGTTAGATAAAACAGCCACGGTTAAGTATGTTGAAGGAGAGGAGCAAATTCAAACAGGTCATGTTGCTATTGCGGCGATTACCTCATGTACAAATACATCCAATCCGTATGTCCTTTTGGCGGCAGGATTACTGGCAAAAAATGCGGTAGAAAAAGGTTTGGCGGTTTCTAAGACGGTCAAGACGTCATTGGCACCAGGCTCAAAAGTAGTGACTGGCTATTTGAAAAAATCAGGTTTGCAGACCTACCTAGATGCCTTAGGGTTCAATTTGGTTGGTTATGGTTGTACAACTTGTATCGGTAACTCAGGTGATCTGCGTCCTGAAGTAGCAGAGGCGATTAAGGAAGAAGATTTATTGGTCTCTGCGGTATTATCTGGAAATCGTAACTTTGAAGGACGGATTAATCCATTGGTAAAAGCTAATTTCTTAGCGAGCCCACCGCTTGTTGTTGCCTATGCTATTGCGGGAAATATGAATGTAGATTTAACAAGGGAACCGCTGGGGTATGATGAGAAGCAACAAGCTGTCTACCTTGCGGACATTATGCCAAGTCGTGAGGAGGTAGATGACTACATTGAGCGTTATGTGACTCGTGACCTTTATAAGGAAGAATACCAACAGGTATTTACAGATAGTCAGGCTTGGAATGCGATTGAAACAAAGACAGATAAGAATTACAATTGGAATTCCTCTTCTACCTATATTCAAAATCCGCCCTATTTTGACAATATGCAGGCAGATTTATCCATAAAACCACTGGAAAATTTATCTGTTTTGGCTAAATTTGGCGATTCTGTAACGACAGATCATATTTCCCCGGCAGGGAATATTACACGATTGAGTCCAGCCGCTCGTTATCTCGAAGAGAATGGCATTGTTTATAAGGATTTTAATTCTTATGGAAGTCGTCGTGGAAATCACGAAGTCATGATGCGTGGGACTTTTGCAAATATTCGTATAAAGAATGAGCTGGCAGATGGAAAAATTGGTGGTTGGACAAGAGTTGGCGATGAGATTCTTCCAATCTATGATGCGGCTATGAGATATAAGGAAGCTGGTGTCGGTAGTATTGTTATTGCTGGTAAAGACTATGGGATGGGGTCAAGCCGTGATTGGGCAGCCAAGGGTTCAAGTTTACTTGGTGTGAAGGCTGTTCTTGCTGAGTCATTTGAGCGGATTCACCGTTCAAATTTAGTGATGATGGGTGTTCTTCCTTTACAATTTTTAGAAGGTCAGTCGGCAGAAAGTCTTGGCTTGACTGGACACGAAAGCTATACAATCGACTTGCCAGAAGATGTCGGTGTTGGTCAAATTGTAACAGTCCATGCGCAAACAGACGATGTTACAAAGGAGTTTCAAGCTCTGGTGCGGTTTGATGCGGAGGCGGATATTCGTTATTATCGCCACGGAGGTATTTTACCTATGGTAGTAAGAAAGAAACTAGGAGGAAAGGTATGACAGAAACGAATGGGTTAAAAGATGCGATTGCCTGTGATACGCGAATCAGTGCAATTGAAAATGACCGCTTGTCCTATGCAGGATATGACATTGCTGAATTGATGGAGAATAACGCTTCTTTTGAGGAAGTCATCTATCTTCTGTGGAACCTGCATTTGCCAACTCAGATTGAATTAAATTATTTTGAGAAAAGCCTGCGAAAAGAATATGCGATTTCAGATGCGGTAGAGCAATGTATTCTGATTCAATCGCGGCGACATTTGCATCCTATGAGCGTATTGCGTTCGACAGTATCTCTCCTTGGAGTATATAATGTACACGCTGAGGAGAATTCGTTAGAAGCTTTGTATGAACAATCTATTCAGATTATGGCCAAGGTTCCGACGATTATTGCAACATTTGCTCGTTTGAGACGCGGATTGGTTCCAATCGAACCGCGGGCTGATCTTGGTTTTGCGGCGAATTTTCTTTATATGCTGAACGGTGAGGAGCCGAGTGATTTGCAAATCAAAGCGTTTAACAAAGCTTTGGTGCTTCATGCTGATCATGAGTTGAATGCGTCTACTTTTGCTGCGCGTGTCACGGCATCAACGTTAACGGATTTATATTCTTGTGTCACCACGGCAATTGGGACTCTGAAAGGCTCATTGCATGGTGGTGCAAATGAACGAGTGTTTGACATGTTGCTGGCTATCCGTGAGAGTGGTGATACCGAGAGATATTTGCAGAAGAAGCTGGATTCGAAGGAAAAAATTATGGGATTTGGTCATCGAGTCTATAAAACGGTTGATCCTCGTCAAGAGTATTTGAAGGAGATGGCGCGTGATTTGACATTCGGAACAGACGACGAGGCGTTTTATAGATTGTCAGAGGAAGTAGAGAGTTTTATTAAAAACAAAAAAGGTTTAATTCCAAACGTAGATTTTTATTCGGCGACAGTTTACCATGTGCTAGGTATTGATAGTGATATTTTTACATTGATTTTTGCAATGAGCCGTATGGCGGGGTGGATTGCACATGTCCAGGAACAACGGAAAAATAATAAATTGATTCGTCCGCGCTCTTCCTACTTAGGTGGTAGGAATTTGGTTTACATCCCGATTGGAAAGAGGTAAATATGGCAGAAAAAATCCTGATGAGAGAGGGACGGTTAATTGTCCCAGATTGTCCCGTTATTCCTTATATTGAAGGAGATGGTATTGGCAGGGATATTTGGTCAGTCAGTCAAAAAGTTATTGATGCTGCAGTGAAAAAAGCCTATGCAGGTCAACGTTCTATTCAGTGGAGGGAGGTTTTTGCAGGAGAAAAGGCTTATGAATTAACGGGAACTTCTTTGCCGAATGAGACATTGTCAATAATCCGTGAGTATTTAGTTGCAATCAAAGGTCCCTTGGGGACGCCGATTGGGAAAGGTCATCGTTCTCTTAATGTTGCACTTCGTCAAGAATTAGATTTGTATGCCTGTGTGCGCCCGATTCGCTATTTTAAGGGGGTGCCAAGTCCGCTGAAAGAGCCTGAAAAGACAGATATTACTATTTTTCGTGAAAATACAGAAGATATTTATGCAGGTATTGAATGGGAGGCTGGTTCAGATGAAGTTGCCAAAGTCATTTCCTTTCTGCAAGAAGAAATGGGAGTGGTAAATATTCGTTTTCCAGAATCTTCAAGTATTGGTATCAAACCGATTTCGGAAGAAGGGAGTAAACGCCTCATTCGCTCTGCAATAGAATATGCCTTAGAACATCAACTGAAGATAGTGACCTTAGTTCATAAGGGAAATATTCAAAAGTTTACAGAAGGTGGTTTCCGCAAGTGGGGTTATGAATTGGCAAAAGAAGAATTTGCTACAGAACTTGCAGAGGGGACTTTGGTAGTAAATGACATTATTGCGGATAACTTTCTGCAGCAGATTTTATTGGCGCCGGAAAACTTCCAAGTGGTTGCTCTTACAAATCTAAATGGAGATTATGCATCAGATGCTCTTGCGGCACAGGTCGGAGGAATAGGGATCTCACCAGGTGCTAACATTAATTATCAGACAGGTTATGCTATCTTTGAAGCGACACATGGAACTGCTCCTGATATTGCAGGAAAGGATCTGGCTAATCCATGTTCTCTCTTGCTTTCAGCTTGTATGATGTTGGAATATATAGGCTGGAAAGAAGCAGCTACTTTAATTATTCAGGCCTTGGAAGACGCTTTTATAAATAAAAATGTTACGCTTGATTTTGCTAAAATTTTGGACGTTGCTCATCTATCTACCAGTCAATTTTCAGAAGTTCTACTAGATTCTATTTAATGAAGAAAAAGTAAAATGAACCTCTCTTTTTATGACGGAAACATGAAAGAAAGGTAAAAAAATCTTGAAAATGATTTCAAAAAGTGGTATAATGTCCTTTGTAAGGGTTATCACAAATAACTCACAATTTTGTAAAAATAAAGGAGAATCCAAATATGGCTTCAAAAGACTTCCACATTGTGGCAGAAACAGGTATCCACGCACGTCCAGCAACTTTGCTTGTGCAAACAGCTAGTAAATTTGCTTCAGACATCACTTTGAACTACAAAGAAAAGTCTGTTAACCTTAAATCTATCATGGGTGTTATGAGTCTTGGTGTTGGTCAAGGCGCTGACGTAACAATCTCTGCTGAAGGTGCTGATGCTGACGACGCAATCGCAGCTATCACTGAAACAATGGAAAAAGAAGGATTGGCATAAGAATATGACAGAAATGCTTAAAGGAATCGCAGCATCAGATGGTGTTGCTGTTGCTAAGGCATATCTACTCGTTCAGCCAGATTTGTCCTTCGAAACTGTTACAGTTGAAGATACAAATGCAGAGGAAGCTCGTTTGGATGCTGCTCTAGAAGCATCTCAAAACGAGCTTTCTGTTATTCGTGAGAACGCAGTAGCTAGCCTAGGTGAAGAGGCCGCAGCCGTATTTGATGCACACTTGATGGTTCTTGCTGACCCAGAAATGATTGGTCAGATTAAGGAAACAATTCGTGCGAAGAAAACAAATGCTGAGACTGGTTTGAAAGAAGTTACGGATATGTTTATCGCTATCTTTGAAGGTATGGAAGATAACCCATACATGCAAGAGCGTGCCGCAGATATTCGTGACGTAGCAAAACGTGTATTGGCACACTTGCTTGGTGTTCGCTTGCCAAACCCAGCAACTATCGACGAAGAGTCAATCGTTATCGCGCATGACTTGACACCTTCAGATACAGCGCAATTAAACAAACAGTTTGTAAAAGCTTTTGTAACGAACATTGGTGGTCGTACAAGTCACTCAGCTATCATGGCTCGTACACTTGAAATTGCTGCTGTTTTGGGTACAAATAACATTACTGAAATCGTTAAAGACGGTGATGTATTGGCTGTTAACGGTATCACAGGTGATGTAGTGATTAACCCTTCTGAAGAAGTGATTGCAGAATTTAAAGCAGCTGGTGAAGCCTATGCTAAACAAAAAGCTGAATGGGCTCTTTTGAAAGATGCTCAAACAGTTACAGCTGACGGCAAACACTTTGAATTGGCAGCAAACATCGGTACACCAAAAGACGTTGAAGGTGTAAATGATAACGGTGCAGAAGCTGTTGGTCTTTACCGTACAGAATTCTTGTACATGGACTCACAAGACTTCCCAACAGAAGACGAGCAATACGAAGCTTACAAGGCTGTTCTTGAAGGTATGAACGGCAAGCCTGTTGTGGTTCGTACAATGGATATTGGTGGGGATAAGGAGCTTCCTTACTTCGACCTTCCACACGAAATGAACCCATTCCTTGGTTTCCGTGCCCTTCGTATCTCTATCTCTGAGACTGGTAACCAAATGTTCCGTACTCAGTTGCGTGCCCTTCTCCGTTCATCTGTACATGGTAAACTTCGTATCATGTTCCCAATGGTTGCCTTGTTGACTGAATTCCGTGCAGCAAAAGCAATCCTTGATGAAGAAAAAGCAAACTTGTTGGCTGAAGGTGTAGCAGTTGCAGATGATATCCAAGTTGGTATCATGATTGAAATCCCTGCAGCAGCAATGCTTGCAGACCAATTTGCAAAAGAAGTTGACTTCTTCTCAATTGGTACAAACGACCTCATCCAGTACACTATGGCAGCAGACCGTATGAACGAACAAGTTTCATACCTCTACCAACCATACAACCCATCAATCCTTCGCTTGATCAACAACGTTATCAAGGCTGCACATGCAGAAGGCAAATGGGCTGGTATGTGTGGTGAGATGGCTGGTGATCAACAAGCTGTTCCACTTCTTGTCGGAATGGGCTTGGATGAGTTCTCTATGAGTGCAACATCTGTACTTCGTACACGTAGCCTTATGAAGAAACTTGATACAGCTAAGATGGAAGAATATGCTCACCGTGCCTTGACAGAATGTGCAACGGCAGAAGAAGTTCTTGAACTTCAAAAAGAGTATGTTGATTTTGATTAATCATTGAAAAAAAGCAGGGAATTGAATCAATGTCATTAAGTTAAGCATTTAAGCAGCTAAAGAAACTATTCCCGTCTGAGCAGTTCATGACAAAACGGGAATAGTTTTTGTATTTAGGGCGCACAAAAAGGAAGTTTTTAACCCAATTTTTTAACTATTATGATATTCTATAAGTGAAGCTTACGGGAGCCTGGCTTTTTATCTTTCTTTGGAAGGTTCGATTGGGTCGAATAATGGATAAATGCTTAGCAATGTAGGTTTCTAATTGGAAGGAAGTGAGTTCAGCTCTAAGAAATTTTCGACAGGCATAAACAGCGTCTGAAAAACAAATTTTATAAGTCTGTTTTAACTTTGATGTTTTAATGGTAACGTGTGAGGTTAGCCATTTACAAACATTAAAGTTGATAAAGCGAGCGTAGATTTCTTGGAGAATCCCTTCCTTCTTTTTCGCGTGAAAATGAGTCAGACCGATACTATATTTTAGGTCACGAAAACTGGTCTCTATGCCCCATCTGTAGGCATAGAGATCTTTTAATTTTTCTGGAGAATAATCGGTGTTTGTCACCAAAGTTTCAAAGAAACCAGGCTTGATTTCGAGACGCACCATTCGGAAATGCAGCTCATAAAAGCTGGTCGGGGTGCTTTTTCGACTAGAACATGGCAGAAAGTCAAAGGAGGCATTATTAGGTAAAAAATGATACTGATTAGGGAAGTACCGATACAGGTGTTTCATCTCATTGGTTTGTTTGCGACAGATATTTAGGTCAAATGCCTCATCAAAACAAGGAGTATCAGGGAGATGAAAACTCTTTTTCATAGAATTATTTCCATCGCGAATACGAATAATATACGACCAATTTTTCTCCTGGCAATGCGCCATGACAT
>NZ_JAOTGB010000006.1:0-89611 GCF_044427425.1 Streptococcus sp. 2018WUSS126
GAGAGTTAAGTGTTTGTTTTTCATTGTCGATTACCAACTTGTCCCATAGTAAGTTCTACCTTATTTCTTTGTCTCATTCTAGTTTCCAGTTTTTAAGACAGACTAGAACTTACTTTGGGAATTTACTCTTTAGAAAAATTAGGTGAATTACAGGGAAGAGATTAGATTTACTATTGAAAACTCTTTTAAGTTAGAGTATAATAAGTAAGAAGAAAAATGTTTTTAGAGGGGATGGAAGACATGATTACTTTATTTTTGTCACCGAGTTGTACCAGTTGTCGTAAAGCTCGTGCTTGGCTGACAAGTCACGAAGTCCCTTTTATTGAGCACAATATTATGACTAGCCCTCTAACTGCTGAGGAATTAAAGAACATTTTAGCATTGACAGAAAATGGGACAGATGACTTGATTTCTACCCGTTCAAAAGTTTTTCAGAAACTAGATATTGATGTTGATGAGCTTTCTGTGAAGCAGCTTATTGGGTTAATCGAAACCTATCCGAGTCTCTTACGGCGTCCGATTATTTTGGATGAGAAGCGGATGCAGATTGGTTTTAACGAAGATGAAATTCGTGCATTTCTTCCGAGGAAGTATCGCAAACAAGAACTAAAAAATGCTACATTGAGAGCAGAAATAGGATAAGAAAGATAAAAGATATGAACAAAAATTATTCATATCCACTTGATTTTTCGTGGAGCACAGAGGAGATTTCCTCCGTGCTTTCTTTTTTGAATCAGGTGGAGGCGGCTTATGAAAAAGGAGCAGATGCGGTAGCTATATTAGCTAGTTATAAAAGCTTTAAAGATGTTGTTAAAAGTAAGGGACAGGAACGTCAAATTGATCGTGACTTTGAAGCAGTTTCTGGCTATTCAACCTATCGAGTTGTTAAGGCGGCTCAAGATAAGGGGAAAGGAGTTATTCGTTTTGGAAACTAAGTATCACTTTGCCCAAACGATTGTCCTGGAAGCTGGAAATTTTCTCCGACAGCATCTACATGATGATCTTCAGATTGAAGAAAAAGGTGACTTTACAGACTTGGTAACGCACCTTGATAAACAAGTTCAAGAAATGCTGACTCAACAGATTCAATCTCGCTATCAGGGTGATAGGATTTTAGGTGAGGAAGGTGGAGACGTTTCTTCTATTCATAAGGGAAATGTTTGGGTTATTGATCCAATTGATGGCACCACAAATTTTATTGCTCAGAAAACTGATTTTGCCATTATGATTGCCTATTTTGAAAATGGAGTAGGAAAGTTCGGTATCATTTATGATGTCATGCGAGACAAACTTTTCCATGGAGGAGATTCATTCCCTGTTTATTGCAATCAAGAGCGCTTAAAGAAACCAGAGCTGCGCCCTCTTCGCCAGAGTTTGATAGGAATCAATGCACAGTTGTATGCAGCCAATGCACATGGAGTGGCAGAATTAGCAAATCAAAGTTTAGGTACAAGATCTGTAGGAAGTGCTGGAATTGGTTTCGCCCACGTTCTGGAAGGAAGATTATTTGCCTATGCTTCTTATCTGTGTCCATGGGACTACGCAGCAGCCAGTATTATTGGTTCCTCTTTAGGTTTAGTCATGTTAAGTTTTGATGGTCCGAGTCTGGCCTATGATAAACGAGAGTTTGTCATGCTAGTATCAGAATCCCATCTTGAGGAAGTGAAGGGGTATATATTCTAATGCAATTGCCACAGGATTTTATAGATAAATATAATCATTTGCTTGGTAGTGAAGCCCAAGCATTTTTTGAGAGTTTCGAACAAGACCCAATCTCAGGATTTCGCACAAATCCTCTTAAAGAAAGCCAATTGGATTTTGAGCAACCAATCCCTAATATGACTTGGTCATACTATGGTAAGGTCTCAGGGAAATCTCCAGAACATGTAACTGGCTTAGTCTACTCACAAGAGCCAGCTGCACAGGTTGTCGGTCAGATTGCAGCTCCGGGAAAAGGGATGAAAGTGTTGGACTTGGCAGCAGCGCCAGGAGGAAAGTCTACTCACTTGCTTTCATACTTAGAAAATACAGGGCTTTTGGTTAGTAATGAAATTTCCAACAAACGAGCAAAAATCTTGGCTGAAAATATTGAGCGTTTCGGAGCGAGGAATGTTGTTGTAACAAATGAATCAGCAGACCGCTTGGAAAAGGTCTTTCCGGGATATTTCGATATGATTGTCCTAGATGCTCCCTGTTCAGGTGAAGGGATGTTTCGAAAAGACCCCGATGCGATTCAATATTGGTCCAAACATTATCCAGTACAATGTGCAAGCTTACAAAGAGAGATTTTAGAATCGGCCTTGAACATGTTGGCTACAGATGGTCAATTGATTTATTCTACTTGCACTTGGTCACCAGAGGAAAATGAAGAAGTAGTGACTTGGCTCTTAGAACAATATGATTTGGAACTTATAGACATTCCTAAAATCAATGGAATGGTAGAAGGAATCGGTTATACAGAAGTTGCTCGTATGTATCCCCACCATTTTGCAGGAGAAGGTCAGTTCGTTGCCAAATTTAGATTTCTAGGAGAAGCCAGTCAGAAAAAATTAAAACCAGGAAAATCCAATTTGAATAGAGAACAGCAAGCTCTCTGGAAAGAATTTGAACAGAAGCATTTAAGGGTTCAATTGGATGGTTTACTGCAGGTTTTTGGCGACAATCTCTATCTACTGCCACATGGCCTTCCTGATTTGTCAAAAGTAAAGATTGCTCGAAATGGCCTTCACTTGGGGACGTTTAAGAAAAAAAGATTTGAACCAAGTTTTGCTTTAGGTCTAGCACTCCATAGTTCGGAGGTTAAAAATCGAGTAGAAATCAGCTTAGAAGAATTCTCGTCCTATACTGCTGGACATACAATAGCTGTGTCCAAGGATCTAGCTAATGGCTGGTATCAGGTAGCAGTCCAGGGGAACGGTCTTGGTTTCGCAAAAATTGTATCTGGAACGCTTAAAAATGGCTTTCCAAAAGGGTTGAGATTTTAAAATAAATCAGCAAATTTTTTTTGCAACTTGTCTTTTTATATGATATAGTGGATGAGTGGAAATATCTTGTAAATTCTATGTAAAATACAGAGTTAATTTTAGGAGATTCCACTGAAAAATGTAAAGGAAAAAACGAAATGAAAAAAAAGCAGAAGCTTGGAATTGCAGCTTTGTTTCTTTTGAGTAGTATGGCTCTTTCTGGTTGTTCTTCTTGGATCGATCGAGGAGAGTCTATTACAGCCGTAGGTTCGACGGCGCTTCAACCACTTGTTGAGGCAGCAGCAGATGAATTTGGTAGTGTCAATATCGGTAAATCCGTCAATGTTCAGGGTGGTGGATCAGGTACTGGCTTGTCACAAGTTCAGTCTGGAGCTGTTCAAATTGGTAACTCTGACGTATTTGCTGAGGAAAAAGATGGTATTGATGCAAGTAAACTTGTTGACCATCAAGTAGCAGTAGCTGGTTTGGCCGTTATTGTAAATGAGCAAGTATCGGTTAAAGATATTACTACAGAAGATCTGCGTAAAATTTTTACTGGTGAGATTACCAACTGGAAAGAACTGGGTGGTAAGGATTTGGAAATTTCAATCATTAACCGTGCAGCTAGTTCAGGTTCACGTGCGACCTTTGATAGTGTTATCATGGATGGACAAACCGCAACTCAGAGTCAAGAACAAGATTCTAACGGTATGGTAAAATCTATTGTTGCTCAGACACCAGGTGCAATTTCCTATCTATCATTTGCTTATCTAGATGATTCCGTTAAAACAATTAAGTTAAACGGTTTTGAACCAACTGCTGAAAATGTAGCAACAAATGATTGGCCAATTTGGTCCTATGAGCATATGTATACGATGGGAAAAGCGACTGATTTGACAGAAGAATTTTTAGATTACATGATGTCAGATGAAGTTCAAAATGGTATCGTTGAAAGTATGGGATACATTTCTATCAACGATATGAAAGTTGTGAAAAGTGCTGATGGCACGGTGACTGAGAAGGAGTAAGCATGAAAAACGAACAACTAGCAAAAGAGTTATCGTCTCCATCTAAAAATTCTCGATTAGAGAAGTTTGGTAAGGTAATTACATTCCTTTGTCTATCATTGATTGTCTTTATTGTTGCAATGATTTTGATTTTCGTTGCGCAGCGTGGATTATCGACGTTCTTTGTTGACGGTGTGAGCATCACTGATTTCTTATTTGGAAGCAAGTGGGAACCAAGCTCGAAAATATTTGGTGCCCTGCCAATGATTTCAGGTTCTTTCATTGTTACGATTCTGTCAGCTGTTGTTGCGACCCCTATTGCAATCGGTGCAGCAGTCTTCATGACAGAAATATCACCAAAACGTGGTGCAAAAATCTTACAACCTGTTATCGAACTTTTGGTTGGTATTCCATCGGTTGTATATGGTTTCATTGGTTTGCAAGTGGTTGTGCCATTTGTACGTTCAATCTTCGGTGGAACAGGTTTCGGTATCTTGTCGGGTGTATTTGTACTTTTCGTTATGATTTTGCCAACAGTAACCTTTATGACGGTTGACAGTTTACGTGCAGTACCTCGTCACTACCGCGAAGCAAGTTTGGCTATGGGAGCCACTCGCTGGCAGACGATTTGGCGTGTTATCTTGAACGCAGCTAAGCCAGGTATTTTTACGGCCGTTATCTTTGGTATGGCGCGTGCCTTTGGTGAAGCCTTGGCTATTCAGATGGTAGTGGGGAACTCTGCGGTTATCCCGACTTCCTTGACAACGCCAGCAGCGACGTTGACTTCTGTTTTGACAATGGGTATCGGTAATACGGTTATGGGAACTGTTCAGAACAACGTCCTATGGTCCTTGGCCCTAGTCTTGCTCTTGATGAGCCTTATCTTTAACATGATTATGAAATTTATTACGAGAGAGGGTAAGAAAAACTATGCACGCTAAAAAATTTGATAAATTGGCGACTGGTATTCTTTACTCAATCGCTGGTGTGATTGTCGTTATCTTGACGTCACTGATTCTTTACATCTTGCTACGTGGTCTGCCACATGTAAGCTGGGATTTTTTGACAAGTAAATCTTCATCTTACAAAGCAGGTGGTGGTATTGGAATTCAGCTCTACAACTCATTCTTCCTATTGGTTGTAACGCTCTTAATTTCTGTTCCCTTGTCAACCGGTGCAGGTATTTATTTGGCTGAATATGCTAAAAAAGGTCCATTGACTAACTTTATCCGTACCTGTATTGAGATTTTGTCATCCCTACCGTCCGTTGTCGTTGGTTTGTTTGGTTACTTGATTTTCGTTGTTCAGTTTGAGTACGGTTTTTCTATTTTATCAGGTGCCTTGGCTCTTACAGTCTTCAACTTGCCACAGATGACGCGTAACGTAGAGGACAGCCTTCGTCACGTTCACCATACGCAACGTGAAGCAGGATTGGCTCTTGGTCTATCACGTTGGGAAACTGTTCTCCATGTTGTTATTCCAGAAGCACTTCCAGGGATTGTAACAGGTATCGTCTTGGCATCTGGTCGTATCTTCGGTGAGGCAGCAGCTCTTATCTACACGGCTGGTCAGTCAGCTCCAGCTCTTGACTGGTCAAACTGGAATCCATTGAGTGTTACTAGTCCGATTTCTATCTTCCGTCAATCAGAAACCCTTGCGGTTCATATCTGGAAGGTAAACAGCGAAGGTACAATCCCAGATGCAACCCAAGTTTCTGCTGGTTCAGCAGCAATCCTCTTGGTTTTCATCTTGATTTTCAACCTTTCTGCACGATATATCGGTAAGAAACTTCATGCGAAAATGACTTCAGCAGCCTAGAAGTCTGACTTATAAGGAGAAAAAATGGCAGATTACAACTGGAATGAACGCCATATCATTACTTTTCCAGAGGAGAATATCGCCCTTTCGACAAAAGATGTTCATGTTTACTATGGTAAAAATGAAGCGATCAAGGGCATTGATATGCAGTTCGAAAAAAATAAAATTACAGCCTTGATTGGACCATCAGGGTGTGGGAAATCAACCTATCTTCGCAGTCTTAATCGTATGAATGATACTATTGATATTGCTAAGGTAACCGGTCAAATTCTTTATGAAGGAATCGACATCAATAGACCAGATATGAACGTTTACGAAATTCGTAAGCATATCGGAATGGTATTCCAACGTCCCAACCCATTTGCAAAATCTATTTATCGTAACATCACATTTGCACATGAACGTGCAGGCGTGAAAGATAAGCAGGTTTTGGATGAGATTGTTGAAACTTCTCTGAAACAAGCAGCCCTTTGGGATCAGGTAAAAGATGACTTGCACAAGTCAGCCTTTACCTTATCAGGTGGACAGCAACAGCGTTTGTGTATTGCACGAGCTATCTCTGTAAAACCACAAATCTTGCTTATGGATGAGCCTGCATCAGCCTTGGACCCGATTGCGACTATGCAGTTAGAAGAAACTATGTTTGAATTGAAGAAGGACTACACCATTATCATTGTTACGCACAATATGCAACAAGCAGCTCGTGCAAGTGATTACACAGCTTTCTTCTATCTGGGTGACTTGATTGAATATGATAAGACAGCAAACGTCTTCCAGAATGCAAAACTCAAGTCAACTAGTGACTACGTTTCAGGACATTTTGGATAGAAAGGGAACAAATGACATCACCTATTTTACAAGTAAAAGATTTGTCTGTTTACTATAACAAGAAAAAAGCCTTGAATAATGTGTCAATCGATTTCTATCCAAATGAAATTACTGCTTTGATTGGACCATCTGGTTCTGGTAAGTCAACCCTCTTGCGTTCTATTAACCGTATGGGAGATTTAAACCCAGAGGTAACATTGACAGGTGCGATTGATTACAACGGAAAAAACATATACAGTCCTCGTACGGATACTGTTGATCTTCGTAAGGAAATCGGTATGGTCTTCCAACAACCAAACCCATTCCCTATGTCTATCTACGAGAATGTCGTTTATGGTTTACGTATTAACGGTATCAAGGACAAGCAGGTCTTGGACGAAGCAGTTGAGCGTTCCTTGATTGGTGCTTCTATTTGGAATGAAGTGAAAGATCGCTTGCATGACTCGGCAGTTGGACTTTCAGGTGGTCAGCAGCAACGTGTATGTGTGGCCCGCGTATTGGCGACAAGCCCAAAAATTATTTTGTTGGATGAGCCAACTTCAGCCCTTGACCCAATCTCGGCTGGTAAAATTGAGGACACACTTTATGGTCTGAAAGATAAGTATACAATGGTGCTAGTAACACGTTCTATGCAACAGGCATCACGTATTTCAGATCGAACAGGTTTCTTCCTTGATGGCGATTTGATAGAATACAATTTGACAAAAGAAATGTTCATGAACCCTGCAAACAAAGAGACAGACGATTATATTACAGGTAAGTTTGGTTAGGCCTGTTAAAAAGAAAAGAGGTTTATATGTTAAGAGCGCAGTTTGAAGAAGAATTAGGAAAACTTCACAATCAATTTTACGCGATGGGAAATGAAGTTTTGGCTCAAATTAATAATGCTGTTCGTGCCTTTACAACTCATGATCGTGAATTGGCTAAAGAAGTGATCGAAGCCGATAAAAAAATCAATGATTTTGAAATTAAACTCGAAAAGAAATCTTTAGAGATTATTGCTTTGCAACAACCAGTTTCTACAGATTTACGTCGAGTAATCACTGTCTTGAAAGCAACAAGTGACTTAGAACGTATGGGAGACCACGCAGTTTCGATCGCAAAAGCTGCTATTCGTATGAAAGGTGAAGTCCGTATTCCAGTAGTTGAAGATGAAGTGAAGAAGATGGGGCGCGAAGTTCGAAAACTTGTTGAAGAAACTTTGGAGCTTTATCTTGGTGATGCGGATATGGAAGTCGCATATGAAGTAGCTGCTCGTGATGAGGTTGTTAATGAGTTTTATTCAAGTATCCAAGAATTGACAACGGAAGAAATCAAGAAGAATCCAGAATCCTTGGTTGCTGGTCGCGACTATTACCAAGTTTTAACCTACTTGGAACGTGTCGGTGATTATGCTAAAAATATTTGTGAGTGGGTTGTTTATCTACGCACAGGTGATATTACAGAGTTGTAATTCAGAAGTCCGAGAGGGCTTCTTTTTGTGTAATGGACTTTTATAAAAAATGCTGAATTTCTTTAGCTTGTTTTAAGTTTTCAATACTATACTATTATCATCAGGTAAAGAGGAGTTATTTAACGGGTCTCATTCTGATAATATTCTATTGAAAAGGGGAATTTCATGTCATTTATTAATCAATTTAAGTCACAGTCAAAAACAGTACTAGCTGCTGTTGCTATTTCAGCTGCTACCTTGGGCTTTGCAGGGGGAATGAGTATTTCTAAAAGCTCAGCAGGAGTTTCAACACAAAGTCAGGCAAGTTTGGCGCAAAATAATTCTGCAGCAACGAATGGACAGGTAGCCGCATCTGCGAATACCCAAGGTATGCCACCAGGACAGGGTGGAGCACCTCAAGGTATGCCACCAGGTCAAGGAGTTCCTACACAAGGCATGCCATCTGGACAAGGTACAACTCCTCCTGATGCGACAAGTGGAGCAACCCAGTCAAACTCGAGTACTTCTTCTGATGAAGTGAATGCTTTAAAAAAGAGGAATCAAGAAATTAAATCTCAAATTTCAGGAGATAGTAGTTCTTCTAATCAATAAATATTGAGATTTCGATTTTTACTTATTCCATGATATAATGAACTCGTATCAATAAATAGTTAGATAAAGACTACCTTATCATTCATTTTTCAGATGGTCATAGTAGTACTTTATCTAACCATTTCTCTTAAAGACCGTGACCTGTCCCAGGTCTTTGGTTTATTTATTAAACCGAAATGTAAGGAAGTGTATGATGATTAAAATATTGTTAGTGGAAGATGATTTAAGTCTATCAAATTCTGTTTTCGATTTCTTAGATGATTTTGCAGATGTTATGCAGGTTTTTGATGGTGAGGAGGGCGTTTATGAGGCGGAAACAGGCGTTTATGATTTGATTCTTTTGGATTTGATGTTGCCTGACAAAGATGGCTTTCAAGTCTTGAAAGAGTTACGTGAAAAGGGGGTTACGACACCAGTTCTGATTACCACAGCCAAGGAAAGTCTAGAGGATAAAGGCCATGGTTTTGAATTGGGAGCTGATGACTACTTGACAAAACCGTTTTATTTAGAAGAATTGAAGATGCGAATTCAAGCTCTATTAAAACGAGCGGGCAAGTTTAATGAAAATACACTAACCTTTGGAGATGTGACAGTTGACCT
Source organism: Streptococcus sp. 2018WUSS126 (assembly GCF_044427425.1). NCBI lineage: Bacteria > Bacillati > Bacillota > Bacilli > Lactobacillales > Streptococcaceae > Streptococcus > Streptococcus sp. 2018WUSS126. The sequence goes on from NZ_JAOTGB010000006.1 coordinate 9,261, forward strand.
ATCTACAAATATGACGATGGTAAATGGCGAAGAAGTTGAACTGCTAGGAAAAGAATTTGACCTACTAGTTTATTTCTTGCAAAACCAAAATGTTATTTTGCCAAAAACACAAATTTTTGACCGTATTTGGGGCTTTGACAGTGATACTACAATTTCAGTAGTAGAAGTATATGTTTCTAAAATTAGGAAAAAGTTGAAAGGAACGACTTTTGGGGAAAATCTTCAAACCCTGCGTAGTGTCGGATACATTCTAAAAAATGCCTAAGCGATTTAAAAAATTAATGTACACGGATAAATTTTCTTTCTTTATCCGTTATTTTGCAGTATTTACTCTGATTTTTGGTTTAATGACAGCCATCATTTTTCAATTAATGCGTTCAACTATGTACCAAAATTCAGATAACACCTTGAAACGCATTAAGAAAGAACCAGCGCTGGCTGTTGGTTTTGCAATCGCAAGAACCTATGAGCCCAATTCTGTATTTATCCTTCAAGATAGTCCAACTGGTGAAGAAACTACGAGCTCTAGTTCAGATAGCATGTCTGTTCCTAAAAATCAAAAAAATACTAGAGCTGGAGATCAGCTGAGATTAGGTGCCAATACTCATGTTTTACTCTATAGTAAAAGCGGAGAGATGATTAATCCAGATACTTTTACTGGTTTGGCCGACCTATCATTAGACAAGGAAAAATTGGGTGAAATTAAGGAAACTACGGTTGAATCAAGTTTTGGTATGTCTGAAGATTATCGCTATATAACGATTGGGCTGGCTACAGATGAACTAGGTTATTATTCGTCCTATGATATAAAATATGCGACAATTTTGGTGAATGTCAGCCAAATTAAATCTTCCATTGAGAGCTATGAATCGACAGTTGCTATTGTTATGGTATCAGCTTGGTTGATTTCTATACTAGCAAGTATTTACCTATCGAATCTTAGCATGCGTCCAATCTTAATCAGTTATCAAAAACAAAAAGACTTCGTTGAAAATGCTAGTCATGAGTTACGCACACCGTTGGCAGTTCTTCAAAATCGCCTGGAAAGTCTATTTCGTCATCCCGAGACAACTATTTTGGAAAGTAGTGAAAGTATCGGATCTAGTTTGGAAGAAGTGCGAAATATGCGACTATTGACAACAAATTTACTTAATTTAGCTCGTCGTGATGATGGCTTAAAAGTCGATATGATCGATGTCCAACCCAACTATTTTGATGAAATCTTTGCTAATTACCTTATGATTGCCGAAGAAAATGGAAAAACTCTAACAGTTAATAATTTGATTCATCAGCCAATTCGAACAGACAAGGTTTTGATTAAACAGTTGCTCACCATTTTGTTTGACAACGCTATGAAGTATACCGATGATGATGGGACAATTCAAATAGCAGCTAATATCAAGGACAAATTAGTTTGTTTTACAGTTATTGACAATGGTTTGGGAATCAGCGATGCCGATAAAAAGAAAATCTTTGATCGCTTTTACCGAGTTGACAAGGCTAGAACACGTCAAAAAGGTGGATTTGGTTTAGGTTTATCTTTAGCTCAACAAATTATTAAGAATTTAGATGGTGAGATTTCTGTGAGAGATAACCAACCGAAAGGAACTATTTTTGAGGTACGTTTACCCAAATAACTAACCATTCATCAAGATTAGAGGCTGGGTAAAAAGTCCAGCCTTTCTTCTCAAAGTTCGCTCTATTTCCAACATCCAACTGTCTCCCAGATAGTTTTGTAGCGAACTCTGTTCGCTCTATCTCCAGCCTCCAAAGGTTCGGGGAACCTTTGGAGCTATACGGGGGTGGGAGGTCAAACAGTCAGAGTAGTGACTGTTTGAGTGAGGAAATAAAACAAACGAAGTTTATGTCAAAATAGTCCAGTGGAGTGAAACAGTTCGGGGAACTGTTTCAGCTGGTCACCTAAAAATAAGAAAGTGACCATAGAAAATCGAACCTAAATGTTTAGAAGTGAGGGAACTCTTTTCGATCTATTGAATTCTTTCCACTCCCTTTTTGTTTTGTGTAGTTTGTCAGATGCCTCCTAATTATGTTATACTTAAACAAGAATGGAGGTAAATATGAGGAAAGTTTCTCGTGGCATTTTAACAATATTATTATCGGCGACAGTCCTTTCTGCTTGTTCAGGTGGAGGGAAAAATTTAAGTGAACGTTTGGAAGCAGCTAAAATTGAATTTTCTAAAGAAAAAAAGCAACTAGAAGCAGAATTAACAGCATTAAAAGAAGAGGTTCAAGGAAATTTTTACTACCAACAATTGGATACTGATAAAGAACGTCATGTCTATCTCCAATTTGTTAATGGACTCAGCAAGCGGATGCAAGTGATTGATATTGATTCTGTTAATGATGAAATATATTCGCGCGTCTATTTTTCTGTCGCCCATGATTATCCAGAATTTTACTGGCTAACAGATGAAGCAGCAATGGCTGGTGGAATTGATATATTGGATTTAGAAGAGCCGGTGTATCCGAGTGATTTATCTCCGACACAAAATAAAATAGAAGATGAAGTGAGTAAGATACTTGCTCAGACACCAAAAGGATCGGACTATGAGAAGGTTAAATATTTTTACGAGGTGATTATAAAGCAAACGGATTACGACCTTGAAGCCCTGCAGACCAAATCTGTCACGTGGAGAAGTCAAGGAATTACCAGCGTGCTATTAGATAAGAAATCGGTTTGTGCCGGCTATAGTCGCACCTTCCAATATCTATGTAAAAAAGCAGGCATTGATTGTATCTACGTCACAGGGATTGCAAAAAATGGGCAAAACGGTGAGTTTGGGCATGCTTGGAATCTAGTCAAGATAAATGGACAATACTATGGTGTTGATACGACTTGGGGAGACCCAGTTTTTGATCAAGCTATAAGTGGAGAAGCGCATACAGATATTTCATACGATTATCTATGTGTGCCTGATGAAATCTTAGAGAGAAGTAGAATTGCTGATACCGACCTCCTCGACTACTGGGGAGAAGAACAATATTACGAACCTAGAGCATTGACCTATCCAAAGTGCACAGATAATTCATTGAATTACTATGTTCAAAAGGGAGTCTATTTCACAAGCTTTGATGAAGCAGCAATTTTACAGTCTATCACTGATCAGCGACTACAAGGTACGGATAAAGTGGTCTTGCAATTCGGAACAGCAGAAGCAATGCAACAAATGATTACATTGGCCTCTACTGAAAATAATGCTATTTTTCAGGCTTTGGGCGATGTAGGAGAGTATCAGTACTATTATAATGATCAAACCTATACATTTGAACTGGCAGATTGGTTCTAACGAATTAGTTTGAATCTTAAGGAACGTGTTCTTCCCTAATAATAAAAAAAATAGGGAGCGAGAAAGACATCCATGATGGCTCCGCCTTCACCCACAGAATAATGAAAACGAACACAAAGCCCTCACTAGGTGTATAATCTTAGTGAGGGCTTTGTGGTTGACGAGTTAATGATGTTATTCATCGAGGGAAAAACTAATCCACTTTGTCCCGCCTCCTTATGATGGAAAAAATAAAAAAAAAAGGAAACCCAAAGGTTTCTTTTTTAATTAAGCAAGTTTTGATGCAAGACGTGCTTTATCGCGGCTTGCTTTGTTTTTGTGAATCAAACCTTTAGTTTCTGCTTTATCGATTGCTGAACTAGCAGCACGGAAAAGCTCTTCAGATGGGTTAGCTTCAAATGCTTTGATTGCAGTACGCATAGCTGATTTTTGTGCTGAGTTTTTCTCGTTTTGTTTAACGTTCAATTCAGCGCGTTTGATAGCTGACTTAATGTTTGCCAATGGTTTCACCTCCACCCTTTCTTGTACTAACTATACCATTATATCTGAAAAGAGTATTTTTGACAAGTGAAATTTATTTTTTTAGATAAATTTTATCAATCTCATGGTTTTCGGCCTTATGAAGAATAATATCAGCACGGTTTCTGGTTGGTTCAATGAATTTTTCTAAGTTAGCTAGATTAATGTTTTTCCAAGTATTCTGGGCAATAGATAGAATCTCAGGGTACGTCATCTGGGTAAAACGATGGTAATAGTTGTTAGGGTCATTTTTTGCCAATGTCAATAATTTTTGGAATCGCTCCAAGTACCAGGTTTCAATATGTTCCACATCAGCGTCAACGTATATAGATAGGTCAAAATAGTCACTGACATAGAGGCGCTGGTTTTGTGGATTTTGAAATACATTGATTCCTTCAACAATCAAGAAATCTGGAGACTTAATCTCCTGAGTTTTGTTGGGGACAATATCATAGATTTCATGTGAATAGACAGGGATTTGGCAGTCGTAGCCGTTTTTTATCTTATCAAGGAAATCAATCAATTTCTCCATGTCATAGGACTCAGGAAACCCCTTTTTATTTAACAGTTGCCGTTCTTCTAAAACCGCATTTGGATGGAGAAATCCATCCGTTGTCACTAATTCAACCTTGGCGTGTTTAAATGTCCGAGCGATAAGAATTTGCAGCAATCTACTAGTTGTTGATTTGCCGACAGCAACACTTCCAGAAACGCCAATGATAAATGGTTGTGGCTTGATAGTTTTTTGTAGAAATAAACTCTTCGAAAAATTTAGGTCTTTGCGTGCTTTCCGATAGATATGGATAAGATTAACCAAAGGAAGATAGATGTCAGAAACCTCATGTAATTGGATGCGGTCGTTAAAACTTTTAATAGAATTTAGTTCGCTTTGACTAAGTGGAATGGTAGTCTTACGATGTAGTTGTTGCCAAGTGGCTCGGTCAATTTGTTCAAAATTTAAAAATTCATTTTTCATACATAATTCTTCCTATAGGTAAGCGTTTCAATATCGATTTCATTTTATCATATTTTTCATGTAAGAAAAACTCTTGAAAACGTTTTTAGGAAATGTTATAATAAGTACATGTCCAATATGTATTACGAAAAAAATCCTACAATAGCACATGATATTCATGAAATCCACGTAAACTTACTAGACACCCCAATGTCTTTCATGACAGATGCAGGTGTTTTTAGCAAGAAGATGGTTGATTATGGTAGTCAAGTGCTTTTAAAAACCCTTTATTTTGAAAAAGGGGCATCGGTGTTGGATGTTGGCTGTGGTTATGGACCAATTGGTTTGACACTTGCTAAGGTGTTTAGCACCAAGACAACGCTGATTGATATTAATAGCAGAGCTTTGGATTTAGCTACAAAAAATGCAGAGAGGAATGGTGTTATCGCTAAAATTTATCAATCCAATATCTACGAAAACGTGGACGAAACATTCAATCATATTGTTTCAAATCCACCTATTCGGGCCGGAAAATCGGTTGTACATGAAGTAATTGCTGGGGCCTTTCAACGCTTAGAGGCACACGGAACCTTGTCCATTGTCATTCAAAAGAAACAAGGTGCTCCGAGTGCCAAAGCTAAGATGGAAGAGGTGTTCGGCAACTGCCAGATTATAAAGAAAGATAAGGGTTACTACATCCTTGAAAGTGTGAAAGAATGAGAGCAGTTGATTTAATTCAAAAAAAGCGTGATGGCTTAGAACTATCGTCTGAAGAAATCAAATGGTTGATTGATGGATATGTAGCTGGGACAGTACCGGATTATCAAATGTCAGCCTTGGCGATGGCGATTTATTTTAAAGGGATGTCAACACGTGAGATTTCTGATTTGACAATGTCCATGGTTGCAACGGGTGAACAGATTGATTTGTCTGCAATTCCAGGCATCAAGGTAGATAAGCATTCTACAGGTGGTGTCGGAGATAAGGTTACACTCATCTTAGCGCCATTGGTAGCAAGTTTTGATATTCCAGTTGCAAAGATGAGCGGTCGTGGGCTTGGTCATACTGGTGGAACCTTGGATAAGTTAGAGTCAATCAAAGGATACCAGATTGAAGTTAGCCAAGCAGATTTCATCAAGCAAGTTCAAGATACTGGTGTTGCGGTTATTGGTCAGTCAGATAATCTTGTCAAAGCTGATAAACTACTCTATGCCCTTCGTGACGTGACAGCAACCGTTGACATTATTCCGCTGATTGCCAGCTCGGTAATGTCTAAGAAAATTGCCGCAGGTGCGGATGCGATTCTTCTAGATGTAACAGTGGGAGAAGGCGCCTTCATGAAGACCGTTGAAGAAGCACGGGTTCTAGCTCAAACCATGGTGGATCTTGGGAAGGCGGTTGGGCGTAAGACAGTTGCAGTTTTGACTGACATGTCTCAACCAGTTGGAACTTCGATTGGAAATCGTTTGGAAATTTTAGAGGCTATTGAAATTTTACAGGGTAAAGGTCGAGAAGATGTTACCGAATTTATCTGTGAACTAGCCCAAATTATGTTGGGGCTTGCTAATGTTGAGAAAAGCATTGAAGAAGTACGCCAGCATATTGACAATGGTGCAGCATTGAAGAAATTTGAAGAGATGGTCCGTGCTCAAGGTGGTGACTTAGAAGATTTATATCGCCCAGTTCAGGTTACACAGCAAGTTCCAGTTCTTGCGGAAGAGGATGGCTATATTGTGGGGCTTCCTGCTTTGGAATTTGGTCTCTTTGCAATGAAACTTGGTGCAGGTCGTGCAGTCAAGACTGACAATTTAGATTATGAAACAGGTATTGTTTTCCATAAGAAAGTGGGGGAAGCTGTTTCTAAAGGCGAACAAATCGCAACGATTTATGCCAATGAAAATATTTCGGAAAACATGCTTACAAATTTCCAAAAAAATGTTAAAATAGATAAAGAAAGTGTAAAAACGAAAGAAATCATCGAAATTATTTCTTAATGTACGGAGAAAGCTATGAAATTAAATAAATATATTGACCACACAATCTTGAAACCTGAGACAACACAAGAGCAGGTTGAAAAAATTTTAGCAGAAGCAAAAGAATATGATTTTGCAAGTGTCTGTGTTAACCCAACTTGGGTTGCTTTAGCAGCTGAAAGCTTGAAAGATAGTGATGTAAAAGTTTGTACGGTTATTGGTTTCCCTCTCGGAGCAAACACACCTGCTGTAAAAGCATTCGAAACAAAAGACGCAATTTCAAATGGAGCAGATGAGATTGATATGGTTATCAATATCGGTGCTCTGAAAACTGGAAATTACGATTTGGTTTTGGAGGATATTAAAGCTGTTGTAGAAGCAAGTGGTGATAAACTAGTCAAAGTTATCATCGAAGCATGTCTCCTTACTGACGATGAGAAAGTGAAGGCTTGTCAATTATCTCAAGAAGCTGGTGCGGACTATGTTAAAACATCTACAGGATTTTCTACAGGTGGTGCTACAGTAGCGGATGTTGCCTTGATGAGAAAAACAGTAGGTCCTGACATGGGAGTGAAGGCTTCTGGTGGTGCACGTTCGTATGAAGATGCTATTGCTTTTATCGAAGCAGGAGCGTCTCGTATTGGTGCGTCATCAGGCGTGGCAATCATGAATGGAGCACAGGCGGATGGAGACTATTGATTTAATTGAATTAGCTGTAAAAAACAGTCAAAAAGCATACGTACCGTACTCAAAGTTTCCAGTTAGTGCAGTTCTTGTAGCTAAGACTGGGGAAATATTTACAGGTGTAAACATTGAAAATGCAAGTTTTGGTTTGACCAATTGCGCTGAAAGGACAGCTATTTTCAAGGCTATTTCTGAAGGTGTGAAAGATTTTTCTGAAATCGTAATTTATGGTAAAACAGAAAAACCAATATCTCCTTGTGGAGCTTGTCGCCAAGTTATGGCAGAATTTTTTGATAAGGATTTAAAAGTGACCTTGGTCGCTAAAGATAAATCGACAGTCGAGACGACAGTCGGGGAATTACTACCATATTCCTTTACAGACTTAACATAGTCTGTATGACAGTCATTTGACTGTAGCAATATTACTCTGCAACAATTTAGTTGCAAAAAGATTTTTAGGAGGGTTCAGAAATGAACAAGAAACTTGTAGGACTTGGTCTAGCAGCTGTTGCGGCTGTATCTTTGGCTGCATGTGGTAACCGTGCTTCAAAAAGCAGTAGCTCAGAAGCATCTTCATCAGCGGACACATCTGTGAAAGCTGCTATCGTTACTGACATTGGTGGTGTTGATGACCGTTCATTTAACCAATCTGCTTGGGAAGGTCTTCAAGAGTGGGGTAAAGCAGCTAGTCTTTCCAAAGGTAATGGCTACGATTACTTCCAATCAGCTAGTGAATCAGATTATATCACAAACCTTGATTCAGCTGTTGCTGGTGGTTACAATCTTGTGTTCGGTATTGGTTTTGCCTTGGAGAGTGCGATTGCTGAGGTTGCACCAAATAATCCTAATACACACTATGTAATCGTGGATAGTGTTGTTCCAGATCAAGACAATGTAGTTAGCGTAGGTTTCGCAGACCATGAAGCATCATATCTTGCTGGTGTTGCTGCAGCTAAATCAACTAAAACAAATCACGTAGGTTTCATCGGTGGTATGGAAGGTGTTATCATCGATCGCTTTGAAGCTGGCTTCGTTGCTGGTGCTAAGTCTGTAAACAAAGACATCAAAATTACAGTTGACTATGCAGGTTCATTTGGTGATGCTGCCAAAGGTCAAACTCTTGCAGCTGCTCAATATGCTGCAGGTGCAGATGTTATCTTCCACGCTTCTGGTGGTACTGGTAACGGTGTATTTGCAGCTGCTAAAGCAGAAAACGAAACTCGTAATGAAGCAGATAAAGTTTGGGTAATCGGTGTTGACCGTGACCAATCAGCAGAAGGTACATACACTTCTAAAGATGGTAAGTCTTCTAACTTTGTATTGGCTTCAACATTGAAACAAGTTGGTACTTCAGTTAAAGATATTGCAACTAAGGCAGCTGCAGGTGATTTCCCTGGCGGTAAAGTACTTCAATTCTCATTGAAAGATAAAGGTGTTGAATTGGCGGAAACTAACCTTTCAGAAGATGCTTCTAAAGCAGTTGCAGATGCTAAACAAGCAATTTTGGATGGCAAAGTAGAAGTTCCTGAAAAACCTTAATGAATTTCTTTTTGACAATTCCGATTCGGCGACCCGACGGGGCGCCGTTTTCGGGCTGAGATTTTTCTCAGTAAAGCCTATCAGCTATGGTAGGTTTTACTGACAAAAATGGTATAGTTGATGAAGAGTTTTTAAGTACTCAAAGTAGTACTGAAGAATTTTCAGAAGGCTATAGTCAGAAAGGATAATAGATTATGACTAAGGATTATGTCATTGAAATGCGCAATATCACTAAGATATTTGGTGAATTTGTAGCAAATGACCACATCAATTTGAATGTCAGACGTGGTGAAATCCATGCCCTTCTTGGTGAGAATGGTGCGGGTAAATCTACTCTGATGAACATGCTTGCTGGCTTGTTGGAACCTACAAGCGGTGAAATTGTTATCAACGGTCAATCCGTGAAGATTGACTCTCCATCCAAAGCTGCCCAATTGGGTATTGGTATGGTGCACCAACATTTTATGTTGGTTGATGCTTTCACAGTTGCCGAGAATATCATTCTTGGTTCTGAAACTACCAAAGGTGGCGTGATTGACCTTAAAAAAGCTATCGCAGAAATTAAAGAACTTTCTGCTAAGTATGGTCTTGAAGTTGATCCAACTGCAAAGGTTGCTGATATTTCTGTGGGTGCACAGCAACGTGTAGAAATCCTTAAAACACTTTACCGTGGAGCCGACCTTTTAATTTTTGATGAGCCGACAGCTGTATTGACCCCTGCGGAAATTGCAGAGCTCTTGAAAATTATGAAAGCCTTGGTTGAAGAAGGTAAATCTATTATTTTGATTACGCACAAATTGGATGAAATTCGTGCAGTTGCCGATAGTGTAACAGTTATTCGTCGAGGTAAATCAATCGAAACAGTTGCTGTTGAAGGAGCAACAAACCAAGATTTGGCTGAGTGGATGGTTGGACGTTCCGTTTCCTTTAAAACAGAGAAAGTTGAAGCAAATCCTAAAGAAGTCATTTTATCAATTAAGGATTTGGTTGTCAATGAAAACCGTGGTATTCCAGCAGTTAAGGGCTTGTCGCTTGATGTTCGAGCAGGTGAGGTTGTTGGTATTGCCGGTATCGACGGAAACGGTCAAAGTGAGTTGATTCAGGCAATCACTGGTTTACGCAAGGTAAAATCTGGCTCAATCACTATCAAAGGTGAGGAAGTAGTTGGTAAAACTCCACGTAAAATTACAGAAATGCAAGTGAGCCACGTTCCCGAAGATCGTCATCGCGATGGACTCGTTCTTCCGATGACTGTTGCTGAGAACTTTGCGCTTCAAACTTACTATAAAGAACCGATTTCAAAAAATGGTATCTTGAACTATAGTATCATTAATGAAAAAGCACGCGCATTAATGGAAGAATTTGACGTTCGTGGGGCGAGCGAACTCGTTCCAATCAAGGCTCTTTCAGGCGGTAACCAGCAAAAAGCTATCATCGCGCGTGAAATCGATCGCAACCCAGACCTTTTCATTGTTAGCCAACCAACACGCGGTTTGGACGTTGGTGCTATTGAGTATATTCGTAAGCGTCTCATTGCAGAACGTGATAAGGGTAAGGCTGTTCTTGTTGTCAGCTTCGAATTGGATGAAATTTTGGATGTATCAGATAGAATTGCTGTTATCCATGATGGTGTCATCCATGGTATTGTTGAACCTGCTAAGACCAATAAACAAGAGTTAGGTGTCTTGATGGCAGGTGGACATATTGAGAAGGGAGAAGAACATGCTTAATAAATATAAGAATTTGGCCCTTCCATTAATGGCTGTGGTCAGTGGTATCCTACTTGGAGCGATTGTCATGCTTGTTTTTGGCTACGATCCAATTTGGGGCTATGAAGAGTTATTCTATTCAGCTTTTGGTAATATCAAATCAATTGGTGAAATTTTCCGTGCAATGGCACCACTTGTTTTCACTGCTCTCGGTTTCGCAGTAGCTAGTCGTGCAGGTTTCTTCAACGTTGGTTTGTCTGGTCAGGCCTATGTTGGTTGGGTTTTTGCTGGATGGTTTGCCTTGGCAAATCCTGACTTACCACGTCCAGTTTTGATTTTGGGAACAGTCTTGATTGCTATGTTTGCAGGCGGTATTGCTGGAGCTATTCCAGGTATTCTACGTGCCTATTTGGGAACAAGTGAAGTTATTGTTACGATTATGATGAACTACATCTTACTCTATTCATGTAACTATATCATTCGTGATGTATTTGCAGATAGTTTGATGAAGAATACAGACTCGACAGTTAACGTGTCAGCAAATGCCTCTTACCAAACAGAGTGGCTCCGTGCATTGACAGATAACTCACGTATGAATATTGGTATTTTCTTTGCCATTATTGCAGTTTTTGTGATTTGGTTCCTATTGACCAAAACGACTCTTGGTTTTGAGATTCGCTCAGTGGGGCTTAACCCAACAGCATCGGATTATGCGGGTATGTCTGCGAAACGTACAATTATTCTATCTATGATTATTTCAGGTGCTCTTGCGGGTCTTGGAGGAGCTATCCAAGGTTTGGGTACTTTCCAAAACGTTTACATCCAAAGCGGTAACTTGGATATTGGTTTTAATGGTATGTCAGTAGCGCTTTTAGCTTCTAATTCACCGTTAGGCATTCCATTGGCTGCCTTTCTATTCGGTGTTCTTTCTGTCGGTGCCCCAGGTATGGTACGTGCACAGATTCCACCTGAATTGATCAACGTTGTTACTGCATCAATCATTTTCTTTATCGGTGTGAAATTTATTTTTGAACAATTATTAAAATCTAGAAATAAAGCGAAAGGAGCGAAATAAGATGAATGTTTCAATTCTTGCCTTACTCATTTCGCAAATGTTGATTTATTCAGCACCCTTAATCTTTACCAGTCTTGGAGGAGTTTTCTCTGAACGCGGTGGTATTGTAAACGTTGGTCTAGAAGGAATCATGGTTATCGGTGCCTTTGCTGGTGTTGTTTTCAATATCGAATTTGCAGGGACATTTGGTAATGCTACTCCATTATTAGCTGTTATTGTAGGAGGTCTTGCTGGTGTTATCTTTGCCGCTATTCATGCGATGGCGACGATTAATTTCCGTGCAGACCACGTTGTCTCAGGTACGGTGTTGAACCTTTTGGCTCCAGCTTTGGGAGTTTTCCTAGTCAAGGTTATCTATAATAAGGGTCAAACTGATAGTATTACTGAATCATTTGGTAAATTTTCATTCCCTATCTTGGCAGATATTCCAATCATTGGTGAAATTTTCTTCAAAAATACAAGCTTGATGGGTTATGTAGCTATTGCAACAGCATTTCTTGCTTGGTTCATCCTTTATAAAACCAAGTTCGGTTTGCGCCTTCGTTCAGTAGGTGAACATCCGCAGGCGGCGGATACTTTGGGAATCAATGTCTACGCTATGCGTTATGCAGGTGTGTTGATTGCTGGTTTCCTTGGTGGTGTTGGTGGAGCTGTAAGTGCTCAATCAGTGAATATCAACTTCTCTGCAACAACAATCGTAGGTTCAGGTTTCATCGCTCTAGCAGCTGTAATTTTCGGTAAGTGGAATCCAATTGGCGCTATGCTTGCCAGTCTATTCTTCGGTCTTTCGCAAAGTTTAGCAGTAGTGGGTGGACAATTACCAGGATTGAAAGATATTCCAACGGTTTATCTTCAAATTGCACCATATTTGATTACTGTTATTGCCCTGTCTGCTTTCTTTGGTAAAGCAGTCGCTCCTAAAGCAGACGGTATCAACTATATCAAATCTAAATAAAAAGGTCCAGTGGACCTTTTTATCATGTTCTTTGCTGTATAGGAAATGAATAATTGTCCTATTCAAAGGAAGAGGAGTTATAGGGACTTTTGGTTGAGAATAGGAAGAATGACTGGTATAATAGTTTGTCACTAAGGTATGAAATGAGGTTAATTGTGAGACGATTGGTGTTAAATATTGCAATGAGTTTAGATGGATTTATTGCACGTAAGGATGGAAGCTACGATTGGATTGAAGGACATCAGGAAAAGCAATTTATCGTTGCGAGTCATACTGAGCAGACGGACTATGGTAATGTGCGTTTCGTAAGGGACGTCATCGGGAGATTATGGAACTTCGCTCTCAAGAAGGTGGAGATATTTGGTTGTTTGGTGGGGCAAGTCTGGTTCAGGACTGTTTAGAGGCGGGAGTGATTGATCACCTTATTATTGGGATTATTCCTACTATTTTGGGTGACGGTATTCCACTTTTCGCCTCACTTTTGGAAGAAAAGAAATTGCTCTTGGTAGAGTCAACTGTCACAGATGGAATTGCTATGTTACGTTATGATATAAAAAAGTAAAAAAGGCGAGCTATTGCTCACCTTTTTTACTTTTTTATATAATTAGTTTTTTACACCAGCTGCAATTTCTGGGTTTGCGAAAGCATCATCAATGATGTCTTTCAATTGTTTAGCAGATGCTTGCATTTTTTGCAATTCAGCTTCGCTCAATGGGATATTGACTGGACGAACGATACCGTGGGCACCGATGATAGCAGGTTGACCGATGAAGACATCTTCAACACCTTCGTATTGGCCAGCTTGGTAAACTGACAATGGAAGTACTGCATTTTCATCATCAAAGATTGCTTTAGTGATACGTGCAAGTGCAACACCGATACCGTAGTAAGTAGCACCTTTTTTGTTGATGATTGAGTAGGCTGCATCACGAACAGATACAAACAAGTCAACAAGACCTTGCTCATCAATATCGCGGTTATCTTGTAACCAGTCGTACAATTTCACACCAGCAACGTTGGCATGTGACCAAACTGCAAATTCTGAGTCACCGTGCTCACCCATGATGTAAGCGTGAACTGAACGTGCGTCGATACCGATTTTCTCAGCCAATGCTTGACGGAAACGAGCTGAGTCAAGAGAAGTACCAGAACCGATAACACGCTCTTTAGGGAAACCAGAGAATTTCCAAGTTGAGTAAGTCAATACGTCAACAGGGTTAGCAGCAACAAGGAAGATACCGTTGAAACCAGAGTTAACGATTTCTGTAACGATTTGTTGGTTGATACGAAGGTTTTTCTCTACCAATTCAAGGCGAGTTTCACCTGGTTTTTGTGGCAAACCAGCTGTCAATACAACCAAGTCTGCGTCATGAGCATCTGAATACTCAGCAGAGTAGATTTTTTTAGGGAATGTGAAGGCCAATGCGTGGCTCAAGTCTTCTGCATCACCTTGAGTACGGTCTTTGTTGATATCGATGATACCCAATTCTTGACCAATCCCTTGGTTAACAAGAGCATAAGCATAAGCAGAACCTACGGCACCGTCACCGACAAGGATTACTTTTTTGTGTTGTTTAGTTGCAGTCATTGCTAAACATCTCCTTAGTTTTATTTGGGGATGACTTCATCCCGACCATAATACATTCTAGCATGTTTTAAGCTTTTTGTCACTTGTGAAAGCGCCTTTGAAAATGTTTACATGCTAGTTTCCAACAAAGAAATTTATTCGCCAATATGGTATAATAGAAGCACAATGACTGTTGAAAGAGGCATATAATGCAAGATAAAAATTTAGTAACGGTTAATCTGACCAATGAGATGAAATCATCCTTCATCGACTATGCGATGAGTGTTATCGTTTCACGTGCTCTGCCTGATGTACGTGATGGTCTGAAGCCGGTTCATCGCCGTATTTTGTATGGGATGAATGAATTAGGAATTACACCGGATAAACCACATAAAAAATCAGCCCGTATCACAGGGGATGTTATGGGTAAATATCACCCGCATGGAGATAGTGCGATTTACGAAGCAATGGTTCGTATGGCACAATGGTGGAGCTACCGTCACATGTTAGTTGATGGTCACGGAAACTTTGGTTCCATGGATGGCGACGGAGCAGCCGCTCAGCGTTATACAGAAGCACGCATGAGCAAGATTGCGCTTGAAATGCTTCGTGATATTAACAAGAACACGGTAAATTTTGCGGATAACTATGACGCGAGTGAACGTGAGCCTGAGGTTTTACCTGCTCGTTTCCCTAACCTTCTGGTTAACGGAACGACTGGTATCGCCGTTGGTATGGCTACCAATATTCCTCCACACAACTTGGGTGAGACTATCGAGGCAGTTAAGCTGGTTATGGACAATCCCGAGGTAACAACACGTGAGGTTATGGAAGTCTTGCCTGGACCAGATTTTCCGACAGGTGCCTTGGTTATGGGGAAATCTGGAATTCACCGTGCTTATGAAACTGGTAAAGGTTCAATAGTTCTTCGTTCCCGCACAGAAATTGAAGAATATGGAAATGGTCGAGAACGCATTGTTGTTACAGAGTTTCCATACATGGTCAATAAGTCCAAGGTTCAAGAACATATTGTCAAATTAGTCCAAGAAAAACGTATTGAAGGAATCACTGCTGTTCGAGACGAATCCAACCGTGAGGGTGTACGATTTGTTATCGAAGTTCGTCGTGATGCTTCTGCTAACGTTATTTTGAATAACCTATTTAAGCAAACCCAGCTTCAAACCAACTTTAGTTTCAACATGTTGGCCATCCAAAATGGTGTACCGAAAATCCTTTCTGTACGTCAGATTCTAGAGTCTTATATTGAACACCAAAAAGAAGTAGTCACTCGCCGTACACGATTTGATAAAGAAAAGGCTGAGGCGCGTGCTCATATCTTAGAAGGCTTGCTGATTGCTCTTGACCATATTGATGAGGTCATTCGCATTATCCGTAATTCAGAAACTGATGCTATTGCTCAAGCTGAATTGATGGAGAAATTTGACCTTTCTGAACGTCAGAGTCAGGCCATTCTTGATATGCGTCTTCGTCGTTTGACAGGTTTGGAACGCGACAAGATTCAATCAGAATATGATGAGTTAGTGGCATTGATTGCAGATTTGGCTGATATTCTAGCTAAGCCTGAGCGTGTTGTTCAGATTATTAAAGACGAATTAGAAGAAGTCAAACGTAAGTATGCTGACCCACGCCGTACAGAATTGATGGTTGGTGAAGTTCTTTCCCTTGAAGATGAGGACTTGATTGAAGAAACTGATGTTTTAATCACTTTGTCAAACCAAGGCTACATCAAGCGTTTGGCACAGGATGAGTTTCAAGCTCAGAAGCGTGGAGGACGTGGGGTTCAAGGAACTGGCGTCAAGGATGATGATTTTGTACGAGAATTAGTCTCTACAAGCACTCATGATCGCTTGCTCTTCTTCACTAACAAGGGACGTGTTTACCGTCTCAAAGGCTATGAAATCCCAGAATATGGTCGTACTGCAAAGGGACTTCCAGTAGTCAATTTGCTTAAATTGGAAGAAAACGAGGCAATTCAAACCATTATCAATGTAACTAAGGACCAGGAGGCAGATAGTTATCTCTTCTTTGCAACTCGCCAAGGTGTTGTAAAACGGACTAGTGTGTCAGAATTTGCCAATATTCGCCAGAGCGGTCTGAAAGCTTTGAATTTGAAAGAAGACGATGAACTCATCAATGTTTTCTTAACAAATGGTCAAGCAGACATTATTATGGGGACTAAGTTCGGTTATTCTGTACGTTTCACTGAAACAGATGTTCGTAATATGGGCCGTACAGCAACAGGTGTTCGTGGTATCAATTTACGCGAGGGAGACCAGTTAGTTGGCGCTACTATGATTTCTGATGACCAAGAAGTACTCGTATTGACGGAAAAAGGTTTTGGTAAACGTACACCAGCCAGTGAGTATCCAACCAAAGGTCGTGGTGGTAAGGGTATCAAGACTCTTAAAGTTGCTGATAAGAATGGCTCTCTAGCAGGTTTGACAACGGTATCTGGTGATGAAGATATTATGGTTATTACCGATACTGGCGTGATTATTCGTACAAGTGTTGCGAATATCTCTCAAACTGGTCGTTCAACCATGGGGGTAAAAGTGATGCGCTTGAATGATGAAGCGAAAATCATGACCTTTGCCTTGGTAGATGCTGCCGAAATTAAAGAAGAAAAGGAATAAATAATCATGTCAAAACGTGAGAAAAAGAAGAAGCGTAAAGGTTCTTTTTGGCGCAATTTTTTAACAGTTGTATTGATACTGATTTCCTTGGCATTGATATTTAATACCTCTATCCGTAATTTTATTATCGGCTGGAATACGAATAAATACCAGATTAGCAATGTTACGACAGAGGATATCGAAAAGAATAAACAGGCTGAGACAACATTTGATTTCGAACAGGTTCAGTCTATTTCTACAGAGGCTATTTTAGCAGCTCAGTGGGATGCACAACGCTTACCTGTAATTGGTGGAATTGCGGTTCCCGAGCTTGGTATCAACCTTCCTATTTTTAAAGGGGTCTTCAATACTTCGCTCATGTATGGAGCTGGTACCATGAAGGAAAACCAAGAGATGGGGAAAGGAAATTATGCGTTGGCCAGCCACCATATTTTTGGTGTAACTGGTGCGGCAGATGTTCTCTTTTCACCGCTTGATCGTGCTAAAAACGGCATGAAAATCTATATTACTGACAAGACCAATGTTTACACCTACGTTATTGATAGTGTGGAAATTGTTTCGCCTGAAAGTGTCTATGTCATTGATGATGTAGAAGGACGTACAGAAGTTACGTTAGTGACATGTACGGACTATTATGCTACGCAACGTATTGTTGTAAAAGGAGTTCTTGAATCAACAACTCCATATAATGAAACTGCAAAAGACATCTTAGATTCCTTCAATAAGAGTTATAATCAGTATGATTATGGACAATAAAACATCTATATATTAAGAATAAAGAAGTGGTATGAAACTGAGGAGATATTCTTTGGTTTTATATGGCTTCTTTTTTTGCAAGATTTTACGAATAGATAGGTGAGGAGGAAATTATGTATCAAATTGAATTTAAAGAAGAGGCCATTCTACCTAGAGAACGTTTAGTAGAAGTTGGAGCTGAGCGTCTCAGTAATCAGGAATTACTAGCAATTTTTATTAGAACTGGGACAAAAAAAGAACCTGTTTCTATTCTCTCCAATAAATTATTGAATCGTTTGGAGAGTTTAGCGGCTCTAAGAGAACTATCAATTGAAGAATTGCAAAGTTTGACTGGAATTGGGCGCGTCAAGGCGATTGAAATTAAGGCTATGATTGAACTTGGAAAGCGTATCAATCAATCAGAGCTACTCTTAAATGAGAGAATTTTGGGAAGTGAGAAGTTGGGACGTAAGATGATTCATGAAATCGGGCATAAGAAGCAGGAGCATCTAGTTGCACTTTATCTCAATACACAGAACCAGATTATCAGTCAAAAAACGATTTTTATTGGGAGTGTTAATCGTAGCATTGCAGAACCACGTGAAATTTTGCATTACGCAGTAAAATGTATGGCAACATCGATTATCATCGTTCATAACCACCCGTCGGGTTCAGTACAACCGAGTAGGAATGATTTGCTATTTACAGAGAATTTAAAAGAGTCCTGCGAAAAGCTAGGACTGGTATTATTAGATCATTTAATTGTTGGAAATAAGGATTACTATTCTTTTAGAGAAGAAAGTGAGTTATTTTAAAGTTTATTGACAATATAGTGGAAGAGGTCTTTTTCAATCTCACGTTTACCGTAGAGTAGTTCAGGATGCCATTGAACCCCTAAAAATTTAGTTGGGTAGGCTGAATGAACTGCTTCAATAATTTGTTGATTATCCGATAGTGCAATGATTTCTAAGTCAGGTGCTAAGTCTTTGATAGCCTGGCGGTGAAATGAGTTTACACTCGGATCGGACTTATATATGTCGTAAAGTGGACTATTTTGAGTCAATTGAACCGTTTGACTGACTTCTTGTCCGTCTATGTCTTGCCAATGTTCAGAAATTGATTGATGAAGGCTACCACCTTGAGCTACATTGTAGAGCTGTAGACCTCGGCAGATACCGAAGATAGGTTTCTGATTTTCTTGGGCAGCCCTTATGAGGGCTAATTCAAACTCGTCACGCTTTGGTAGATAATTATCGCTGTCAATAGTCCTTTCTTCGTGATAGTAACTTGGCTGGACATTTTGTCCTCCTGTTAGGATGAGTTTGTCAATAAGATGGATATAATATTTTGCCAAATCAGGCTCTGTAACAGGAAGGATGAGTGGGAGTCCGCCAGCATCTTCAATAGCTTGTACGAGGCAAGTCTGGGTATAAGAAAGCAGGGGTTCTGTATGATCCCCTGTTTTATATTCATTTCCAGAAATACCAATAACTGGTTTTTTCATTGCTTATCCTTTTCGCATAAAGTAGAGTAGTGTCTGTAATTCACTAGTCAAATCAACATACTGAACAACGACATCTTTTGGGACAGACAAGTTAACTGGCGAAAAGCTCAGAATCCCCTTAACACCAGCTTCAACAAGAATATCGGTCACTTCTTGCGCTTTGACGCTGGGTACCGTTAGAATGGCTGTCTGAGAGTTTGCTTCGCTGATACGTTCCTTGATTTCTGAGATTGCATGGATTGGGATATTTTCATCTGTCGTTCCAACAGCTGGATTATCATCTGCTTCAAAAGCCATGACTATTTTCATTTTATTTCGTTCGTGGAAGCGATAGTGTAGTAAGGCCCGCCCCATATTCCCGACTCCAACAAGCATAACATTGGTGATGGAGGTATCATTTAGAATATCCGCAAAGAAATCCATCAACTCTTTGACATTGTAGCCAAAGCCACGACGACCAAGCTCTCCAAAATAGGAAAAATCTCGGCGGACGGTAGCCGAATCGATTCCGATAGCTTCAGCAATTTCTTTTGAACTAGCTTTTTCAATATTTCCTGCATAGAAACGTTTAAAAATGCGATAGTAGAGGGATAGACGTTTGGCAGTTGCGCGTGGAATATCAGATTTTTTATCGTTTTTCACTTTAGACTCCTTTATTTCGATAGAATACGCTTTATCGATTATTTATATATTAAACAGTTCTTTATTCTATTCTAGTCCAAGTTTGTGAAAAAATCAACAGATTGATTTTAAAAAAAGATTAAACAGGAAACTGTCTAATCTAGTGTTTGTAAATAGCGATAGAGATCCCCGATTGTCCCTTTGTAATCCAGAGCTTGTCCGTCTTGTGTAATGCTGGTAACTGGATAATAGTCTGGGAGGGTTAAGCAACCGGAAAAAGCCAGAATGGCTGCATCTTTATTCTCAAATGTTTGGATACGTTCTTGCTTGTAAGCATCAAGATAGTGAATTTCAATCATACTAACCCTCTTTTGTAAAGATGTCACGGTCAATCAAGCTATCCATGAGGAAATAGAATTTTTCTTGAATAACCTTATTACTTTCTGGCTTAAAAATGTTTACCAGATGAAGACCAGACTTGTCGGTAATGTTAATTTTAAAACCAGTTAGGTCTTGATTGATAATAATTTTCAAGAGGAATCCTTGGTTTGAATTTGGAATTTCTTCCAGAAGACGTGTAAGCTGATAGTGGCCTGCTTTGGTTTGTTCAAAGGTGTTATCACGGAGTGTATATTTTTTGATAGCAGGGCTAATGTGATAAGTAAAATTACAATCTTTTAAGGTAACTGATTGTTGGAATGCCATTTTAACCTCCAAATATTTTCTTTAGTTCGATGATAAGAGTATCTATCTCTTCTTTTGTATTGATTTCAGATAGGCTGATACGAATGGATTCTTTCAGACGATGGGAGTCTTTTCCATACATAGCTTCTAAAACATGGCTATTTTGGACAACACCTGCCGTACATGCGGAACCGCTAGAAACAGCGATACCTGCCAAATCTAGTTGCATGAGTAGTTGTTCATTAAGTTTACCAGGAAAACCGATATTAAGGACATGAGGGAGATGAGGTCCAGCCTGATTGAGATAATAGTCTAAGCCAGACAATCCCTTGATAATATGTTGTTGCAGTTCACTGACATGCTTATGATGCGTATCTAAGGACTCATATTGTTCTGTTAGGGCAGTCGCCATAGCAGCAATAGCAGGGAGATTCTCAGTACCTGCTCGATGTTGCTGTTCCTGCTTTCCGCCGTGGATCAAGGAATCAAATTTATGAACTTTACTATACAGGAATCCCATCCCCTTTGGACCATGGAATTTATGGGCAGAGGCCGCGAGGAAGTCAATTCCGTAGTCAGAGGGAGAAATTGCAATTTTTCCAATTGCTTGGACAGCATCTACATGAAAGACGGCCTGATGATCGGCTAGGAGCTCTCCAATTTCCTTGATGGGAAGTAGCTGACCGGTCTCATTGTTAGCAAACATGACGCTGACTAAAATAGTATCTGGTCGAAGGGCATCCTGAATTTGTTGAGCGGTGATTACTTGATCGACTGGTTGGATATAGGTTACCTCGAACCCAAACCGCTCCTCTAGATATTGCATGGTATGGAGGACAGCATGGTGTTCGATAGCCGTAGTAATCAGGTGTTTTCCTTTGGATTGATGTGCAAGTACATAGCCTTGAATAGCTAAAGTATCAGCTTCGGAGCCTCCAGATGTGAAAATAATTTGTTCAGGAGAGGCGGAGAGAATCTGAGCAATCTCTTGACGACTTTGTCTAAGAGATTGATTGGCTTTTCGACCGCTTTGATGGATACTGGAGGGGTTTCCATAATTTTCTTGAGCCACTTCCATCATCCGTTGGAGTGCAGTAGGAGATAGAGCAGTGGTTGCTGCATTATCTAAATAAATCAAAGAGTTTACTCCTAGTTTTCTTTTTCAGGACTAGTAAATTTGAAAAGTGGGCTGAGTGGCTGATGTTCTTGGATGCGGTGGATGGCATCTGCAATCAAGTCACTAGCTGTTAGGAAGGCGATATTTTTAGGATGCTGTTCTTTGCTTGCAACAGAATCGGTAACTAATATTTCTTTGATTGGTGCTTCATCTAAGAGTTGGGCTGCAGTTCCCGCAAAGAGACCATGGCTGGCAACTGCATAAATTTCAGTAGCGCCACCTTCTTGGACAATTTTTGAAGCTTGTGAGAAAGTGCGACCTGTATTGAGAATATCGTCCACCAAAATAGCTTTTTTACCAGCAACATCACCAATAATATAGCCTTCAGAACGTTCAGAATCATCTTGAGCGTAGTCGATAATCGCAATCGGTGCATTTAGAAATTCAGCGATATTACGTGCGCGTTTGATACCAGAATTTTTAGGACTCACAATGACGACATCTTCTCCGCAGAGTCCTTTTTCCATGTAGTAAGCTGCAAAAAGTGGTTCTGTAAGGAGATTGTCTACTGGAATATCAAAGAAACCTTGAATTTGTGAAGCGTGCAAATCAAGAGTCAATACACGGTCGACACCAGCTTTAACCAGCATATTTGCAACTAATTTAGCTGTAATTGGTTCGCGTGGAGAAGCGGTACGGTCTTGACGAGCATAGCCGAAATAAGGGATGACCGCTGTAATGGTGTTGGCACTAGCACGTTTACAAGCATCGATCATAATCAATAATTCCCACAAGTGATTATTGACCGGATAGCTTGTTGATTGGATAATGTAGACGTCTACGCCACGTACAGATTCTTCAATGTTAATTTGAATCTCACCATCCGAAAACTGACGAGAAGACAGTTTTCCAAGAGGAATTCCAGCAGAATCAGCAATTTTTTCAGCAATATCACGGTTGCTATTGAGTGAGAATAATTTAATGTTATGTTCACCGAGTGGTTGTACCATTTTAAAGTAACTCCTTTTACACACTGAGCTTTTATGATGACATAAAAGTATTTTTTACAATAGATAGTTCTATTCTATCAAAAAAATGAGAAATTTTCAGTAGTGAAACTAAAAAATCAACCTTATTTGGCTGATTTTTTATAGTTATTTCATGTAGGCAGCTGTTCGTGCGACCTTACTACTAGCATATTTGAATTGAATTGATTTCTTCTTAAGGAATTCATCAAAAAGAATTTTCCCTGCATCTGCATCGGTCACTTCGACTTCTAATTCATAATCTTTTTGTCCCACATAATCATTTTCATCGAGAGCCATAAGACCTATAGATGTCTGTTTCTCATAGCGTTTTGTCGTGAGGCTTCCCCAGACAGCAAGTTTATCAAGTGGAATCTCTGTTGCAGAAATAATGTCAGAAATTTGTCCTGCTGGTAGTTGAAAATTTTCCAGTAAATGATGAGCAGTTTGGATGTCTAGAACTTGGTTATATTCTTGATTTCCGACTTCTTGTGGAATTTTTAAGGTTAGTTCTGCTGAGTCTTCAAATGTACGAATACGGAGTGAAAAGCGGTGATTCTTCATATCTAGGTCTGGGGTATCAATGTAGTGGTTTGTTTGAAGAATTGGGCTCACATCTGAAAAGTCAGTAAGCAGGCGTTTGTATTCGGATTTGGTCAGTAAGGTTTTATACTCAATTTCAAGGTGGTTTTTCATGCAGTAAACCCTTTCAATGTGTTATAATAGATTAGTCTTTGTGTTATTCTAATACAATTTAAAAGTTTTGACAAGAAAGGGGCCGTATGGACTTTAACTGGGAAGAATTTTTAGACCCCTATATTCAGACAGTTGGTGAATTGAAAATCAAACTGCGGGGGATTCGCAAGCAGTATCGCAAGGCTAATCGGCATTCTCCAATTGAGTTTGTCACAGGACGGGTAAAACCGATTGAATCCATTAAAGAAAAAATGGCCCTGCGACATATCAAATTGGAAAATCTTGCTCAAGATATGCAAGATATTGCCGGTCTTCGGATTATGGTTCAATTTGTGGACGACATTGAAGAAGTATTAGCTATTTTGCGGAAACGTAAGGATATGCAAATTGTGCATGAACGGGATTATATCAACAATATGAAAGCCTCTGGCTACCGTTCATATCATGTGGTGATTGAGTATCCTGTGGATACTATAAATGGCAACGAGACGGTTCTGGCAGAGATCCAGATTCGAACCCTTTCCATGAATTTCTGGGCTACAATTGAACATTCTCTGAATTATAAATATAAGGGGAATTTTCCAGAAGAAATCAAGAAACGCTTGGAAGTTACAGCAAAAATTGCCTATGAATTAGATGAGGAGATGCGAAAAATCCGCAACGACATTCAAGAAGCGCAGGCCTTATTTGATCCTGCCTATCGCAAACTGAATGACGGTGTGGGCAACAGTGATGATACAGATGAAGAATACAGGTAGAAAAAAAATCGTTCTGCTCGCTAGTCGAAATCCTAAGAGTGAAGCGGTGTCCAAAGAATTATGGACAAAGTTAAAAGAAGCAAATTTTATTTTGACTCCTAAAAATCCAGATATTGTCATTTCTATCGGTGGAGATGGGATGCTTTTATCTGCTTTTCACAAATATGAAAAGTTGATTGATCGTGTACGTTTTGTAGGAATTCACACGGGTCATTTGGGGTTTTATACAGATTATCGCGATTTTGAAGTGGACAAGCTGATTGAAAATCTTAAGCTTGATACAGGTGCTAGAGTATCGTATCCGATTTTAAATGTTAAGGTCAAGATGACAGATGGCCGCATTGTCGAGGCGCGTGCCTTAAATGAGGCGACAGTAAAACGTCTTTCTAAGACCATGGTCGCAGATATTATTATTAACAATGTGCCCTTCGAACGCTTTAGAGGGGATGGAATTTCGGTTTCAACGCCGACAGGCTCAACAGCCTATAACAAGTCATTAGGTGGTGCTGTTTTACATCCAACAATCGAGGCATTGCAGATTGCAGAAGTGGCAAGTTTGAACAATCGTGTTTACCGCACCTTGGGTTCATCCGTTGTTGTCCCTAAAAAAGACAAGATTGTGATTGAACCAAAGCATAGTGACCGTTACTCGATTGCGGTGGACAATAAGACTTTTGTCTATGATAGTATTGAAAGTATAGAGTATCAGATAGACAATAGTAAGATTCATTTTGTTGCAACACCGAGCCATACTAGTTTTTGGAATCGGGTTAAGGACGCCTTTATTGGAGAGGTGGAGTAATGCGGTTTGAATTCATTGCTGACCAGCATACGAAAATAAAGACTTTCCTTAAAAAACACGGTGTCTCTAAAGGCCTATTAGCGAAGATTAAGTATACCGGCGGCAATATCTGGGTCAACGATATTGAGCAAAATGCAACTTACTTGCTTGATATTGGAGATAGGGTTACAATTGACATACCTGCTGAAGAGGATTTGACTGGTAGTTTAAAGCCGATTTTCTTTCCGTTGGATATTGTCTATGAAGATGATCATTTTCTGGCGATAAATAAGCCGGTTGGCTACGCCTCCATTCCTTCTGCCTTGCATTCATCCACAATCGCAAATTTTGTAAAAGGTTATCTCATTGAGCAGAATTATGAGAATAAGCAGGTTCATATTGTGACTCGTCTGGATAGGGATACATCAGGTGTCATGCTGTTTGCCAAGCACGGCTATGCCCATGCACGACTCGATAAGCAGTTACAGGCCAAGCTTATTCATAAACGTTATTATGCTTTGGTGAAGGGGAATGGGCAGCTAGAAGAGACAGGGGATATTATTGCCCCTATCGGTCGTCCAGAAGATAGCATCATTACCCGTTGTGTGACAAAGAATGGAAAATATGCTCATACTTCCTATCGTGTTGTGCAATCGTGGGGAGATATTCATTTAGTAGATATTCAACTACATACTGGGCGGACTCATCAGATTCGTGTTCATTTTTCTCACATTGGATTTCCGTTGTTAGGAGATGATATGTATGGTGGAAGTTTGGAATGTGGGATAGAACGTCAAGCCTTACATTGTCATAATTTAGCCTTCGACAATCCTTTTTCAGCCGAAAGGATTGATTTGGAAGCACCGCTTCCTGAGGATTTTCAGGCTGTTATCAATCAGTTAATAAGTAAATAAATTTAAGGAGTTTGTTCATGAAAATTTTTGAGCAATTAGCTACAAAGCTAGAGGGTAAAAAAGTACGTATCGTATTGCCAGAAGGTGAAGAACCACGTATCTTGCAAGCGACAAAACGTTTGGTAAATGAGTCGGATGTAGTACCCGTCTTACTTGGAAACCCAGATCGTATTAAGATTTACCTTGACATTGAAGGGATTACAGAAGGTTTTGAAATTATTGACCCAGCTCATTATGATAGATATGATGAGATGGTAGCTGCTTTGGTAGAGCGCCGTAAAGGTAAGGTATCAGAAGAGCAGGCACATGAGTTGTTGAAAGATGTTAACTACTTTGGTGTTATGTTGGTATATATGGGCGTAGTAGAAGGTATGGTATCTGGTGCGATTCATTCAACCGCTTCAACAGTTCGTCCAGCTCTTCAAATCATTAAAACAGAGCCAGGTGTGTCGAAAACATCAGGTGCCTTCTTGATGGTAAAAGGTGAAGAGCGTTATATTTTTGGTGACTGTGCTATCAACATTGATCCAGATGCTCAAACCTTGGCAGAAATCGCTATCAACTCAGCACGTACTGCTAAAATGTTTGGTATCGATCCAAAAGTTGCAATGCTTAGCTATTCAACAAAAGGTTCTGGCTCAGGTCCTAAAGTTGATAAGGTGGTTGAAGCAACTAAAATTGCTCAAAAATTGCGTCCGGAGTTGGATTTGGACGGTGAATTGCAATTTGATGCTGCCTTTGTCCCTGCTACAGGTAAATTAAAAGCACCAGGTTCGAGTGTTGCTGGTCAAGCGACTGTATTTATCTTCCCAGGTATCTCAGCTGGTAATATTGGTTATAAAATTGCCGAACGTATGGGTGGATTTGCAGCGGTAGGTCCTGTTTTACAAGGTTTGAATCAGCCTGTAAACGACTTGTCTCGTGGTTGTAACCCTGATGATGTTTACAACTTGACCTTGATTACTGCGGTTCAGGCTTTGGAGCACCGTTAATATGAAATTTTTATCACGATATTTTAAGGACTATATTAAGGAATCCATATTAGGTCCAGTTTTCAAACTATTGGAAGCTTGTTTTGAGCTTTTGGTACCATTAATTATCGCCTATATCGTTGATACAATTATTCCAAATGGCAGCCAGGGAAACCTGGTTGCTATGCTTTTTTTACTGGTTGGTCTAGCATGTATTGGAATTATTGTTTCACTAATAGCGCAATATTATTCAGCTAAAGCAGCGGTTGGAGTGACTAAAGAGCTGACGAATGACTTGTATCAGAAGGTTCTTTCCCTTCCAAAGTCTAGCCGAGATATTCTTTCCTCATCCAGCTTGCTGACACGATTGACCAGCGACACTTTACAAATTCAAACAGGTATTAATACTTTTCTTCGTTTGTTTTTACGTGCTCCAATTGTCGTATTTGGTTCGCTCATCATGGCATTCTATATTAGCCCAAGTCTATCTGCCTATTTTCTAGGAATGATTATCCTATTGATTTTTATAGTGACAGTCATTTCTGTTATAACCAGCCGTATTTATCAGTCGATGCGAAAAGAATTAGATGGTTTGGTGGGGCAGGTACGTGAGACAGTGACTGGTTGGCGAGTGATTCGTGCATTTGGACAAAGAGAGCGGGAAATTAAGGCTTTTCAAGGCATAAATCAGATTTATAAGAAGCAACAGTTGCAGGCTGGTTTTTGGTCTAGTCTTTTATCACCATTGACATTTTTAGTGGTCAACAGCACTTTACTCATTCTCATCTGGCAGGGGAATATAGCCATTTCACACAATTTGTTGGAACAGGGTATGATGGTCGCTCTTATCAACTACCTTCTTCAAATTTTAGTAGAATTGGTCAAGATGATTATGGTCGTGTCTACTCTCAACCAGACCTATATTTCAGCGCAACGTATTCAAGAGGTTTTTGACCAAACATCTGAGGATGTAGAGTCTAGTTTGCCAAAAGTGGTTAGTGAGGATAAGGAGATCATCTTTTCTGTGCGCCATCTTTCCTTTTCTTATCCAAAATCTGCTGAGGAGTCCCTGTCTGACATTGCTTTTGACCTACGTAAGGGACAGTTTATGGGAATTATCGGGGGAACTGGGTCAGGTAAGTCCACCCTAGTAGATTTATTGCAGGCACTCTATTCAGTGCCAACAAATCAGCTCTCTCTCTTCATTGACGGAAAAAGTCCTAAGAATTTAAAAGAGTGGCGGCAGCGAGTTGCTATCGTTCCGCAACAGGCTCAGCTTTTTGCTGGAACTATTCGTTCTAATCTATCTTTAGGATTGGAAGAAATATCTGATAGTGACCTATGGTCTGCATTAGAAATTGCTCAAGCTAAATCTTTCATAGAAGACAAGGGTGGTTTGGATAGTCCAGTCGAAGCCTTTGGGAAGAATTTTTCTGGTGGTCAAAGACAGCGGTTGACAATAGCACGCGCCATGTTACAAAAGGCTCCGATTTTGGTTTTAGATGATGCAACATCTGCTCTGGATTATTTGACGGAGAGTCGGTTATTGGCTGCGATTTGTCGTGAATTGCCTGAGCAAACCTTAATAATGGTATCTCAGAGAACCAATAGTTTACGGACAGCTGATCAGATTTTAGTCTTGGAACAAGGGCGTCAAGTTGGACTTGGTCGCCATGAGGACTTGCTGAGAAGCTCTGCTATTTATCAAGAAATTCACCAATCGCAACAACAAGGAGAGGAGGATAGCTATGAGACAATCTAGTTTTAAGGAACTGGTCAGATTGGTTTTACGCCAGCCTCTTCGAATGTCCTTGATGTTGGTGGGAACTTTGGTGCAAGTGCTTCTGACAGTTTATCTGCCAATCTTGATTGGTCAGGCAGTCGATGCCGTATTGATAGCAAATGGTCAGGTCTTACTCGGTATCTTAGGCAAAATGGTAATGGTTATCTTGCTTAATACGCTGGTGCAATGGTACTTACCTTTGGTAACCAATCGCTTGGTTTACGGAATGGTGGCCGATTTGCGTGAACAGGTCTATGTGAAGCTGCACCAGATGCCCCTATCTTATCTTGATCGTCAATCAGTCGGTGATTTGGTGGCTCGTTTTTCAAGTGATAGTGAGCAATTAACAAATGGTCTCTTGATGATTTTCAATCAATTTTTCATTGGTATCTTGACCATTTTCCTAACCATTTTCACTATGGCTAGGCTTGACTTGACGATGATGTTGCTGGTTGTGGCATTAACTCCAGTTTCTCTGCTTGTGGCACGCTATATCGCTAAGAAATCCTATGGTTATTATAGACAACAGACTCAGGCACGTGGGAAGCAATCTCAGCATTTGGAAGAGTCCATCAGTCAATTGACACTGGTTCAATCTTTCAATGCTCAAGAGCAATTTACGCAAGGTTTTCAAGTTGTGAATAACCAATATGCGACCTATTCCCAACAGGCCATCTTTGCCTCTTCAACGGTCAATCCAAGTACGCGGTTTATCAATGCTATTATTTATGCCTTACTTGCAGGACTAGGAGCTCTGAGAATTATGGCAGGGCAGTTTACAGTGGGTTCACTGACAACTTTTCTCAATTATGCTAGTCAGTACAGCAAGCCTTTTAATGATATTTCCTCGGTCCTATCGGAATTGCAGAGCGCCTTAGCTTGTGCAGACAGACTGTTTGCTATCTTGGCTTTAGATAGCATTGATGATCAGGCTGAGCGGGAAATTGACTCTGAGGAGCTGAAGGGAGCTATTTCCTTTGAAAATGTGTCTTTTTCCTATAGTCCTGATCGTTCTCTGATTGAACATCTGGATCTTGCTGTCAAAGCTGGCCAAAAGGTAGCCATTGTTGGACCTACTGGTGCTGGTAAATCAACCATGATTAACCTTCTCATGCGTTTCTACGATGTAACGGCTGGTCAAATTACTTTAGATGGGGTTCCGATTAGCCAGTACAGTCGTGAGGATCTTCGCAGACAGATTGGGATGGTTTTACAGGAGACATGGATCAAATCTGGTACCATTCATGATAATATTGCCTATGGCTATCCAAATGCCACGCGGGAATTGGTCATTGAGGCGGCTAAGGCAGCTAATGCAGACTTCTTTATTCGTCAGCTTCCGCAGGGGTATGATACAGTTTTGGCAGATGGAGGTGAAGCCTTATCCCAGGGACAACGTCAGCTTTTGTCTATTGCGCGTGTCTTTGTTAAAATACCTAAAATCCTGATTTTAGATGAGGCGACTTCCTCTATTGATACACGGACAGAAATTTTAGTACAGGAAGCATTTGCCAAATTGATGGAAGGACGGACCAGCTTTATTATTGCTCATCGGCTATCAACCATTCAATCAGCTGACTTGATTTTGGTCATGGTGGACGGAAAAATTGTTGAGCAAGGGAATCATGAAGCATTGATGGCTGAACAAGGCGTTTATTATCAAATGCAAACAAGTCAGCAGACAGAAGAGGATGAAAGTGTTAGATAAATTAAACTTACAACCGATTACGGTTTTAGATGACTATCAAGCTACAATGCTCAATGAGAAAGAGGTGCTACTGACCACAAAGGTGACGGAAAAATCTCTCAATCCATACGGCATAGCACATGGAGGCTTTCTTTTCACATTGGCAGATTCAGTTGCAGGTCTGACAACGGTAGCAAGGGGGACTTATTCTGTTACCCTACAGTCCAATATACATTATATGAAGGCAGCTAAACTTGGTGATACCTTATCAGTAATAGGCTCTTGCACACATGATGGAAGTAGAACAAAGGTCGTCGAAGTTAAGATAGAAAATCAAGATAAACAGCTACTTGCTTCAGCAAGTTTTACCATGTTTGTAACAGGTAAAGTAGAATAAAATTCTTCGAACATCAAAAACAGACAGTCTTGGCTAGATTTAGAGAAACAAATTCATTCGCTCAATCTCCAACCTCCAAAGTTTCCTCAAACCTTTGTAGAGACGAACTTCGTTCGCTCTATTTCCAACCTCCAAAGGTTCCCCAAACCTTTGGAGCTAGTTTGATTTTGATTATAAACGATATAAGGGAGTTGGCAAAAGCTGACTCCCTTTCTTTGTGTTATACTAGATGTATGTTAGATTTGAAAGAATATGGAATCGAAATGTGGCCGGAGGAAAAGATTCAATCTTTTCGCAAGGCACTCTTAGATTGGTATGATGCTAATAAACGTGATTTGTCTTGGAGAAGGACAAGGGACCCATACGCTATATGGGTTTCTGAAATCATGCTTCAACAGACAAGAGTAGACACGGTCATTCCTTATTATGAACGTTTTCTCCATCACTTGCCTACGATTAGTGATTTAGCACAAGCACCAGAGGAGGTCATTCTCAAACTCTGGGAGGGATTGGGCTATTATTCGCGCGTGCGGAATATGCAAAAGGCGGCTCAGCAAATGGTAGAAGATTTTGATGGGCAATTTCCGACCACGCATGCAGCCATTTCAAGCCTAAAGGGCATTGGTCCCTATACTGCTGGAGCAATTTCCAGTATTGCTTTTAATTTGCCAGAACCAGCGGTAGATGGTAATGTGATGCGGGTTCTCAGCCGCTTGTTTGAGGTTGATTATGATATTGGTTTGCCTGCCAATCGCAAGATTTTCCAAGCGATGATGGAGCTATTGATTGATCCAGATCGACCGGGCGATTTCAACCAAGCCCTGATGGATCTGGGGTCGGATATTGAATCGCCAGTTAATCCACGTCCCCAGGACAGCCCAGTCAAAGCCTTTAGCGCAGCCTACTTAAACGGTACAATGGATAAGTATCCAATCAAAGCACCAAAGAAAAAGCCGATTCCCGTGGCCTACCAGGGATTTCTCATCAGAAATAAAGACAATCAATTTTTATTGGAAAAAAATAATGAAGCAGGTCTTCTATCAGGTTTCTGGTCTTTTCCGCTTTTGGAAAAAGGAGCAATCGTTGACAAACAAGTCTCTCTCTTTGAAGTTGCAGAAGAAGTTGTTCAGCCAGATATTCGGCAGAGCTTTACGGAACTTTATGGTCTGACTGTTGATTGGCAAGAGCAAGAATTTGGCATCGTCCAGCACATTTTTAGTCACCGCAAATGGCAGATAGAAATGGTAGAAGGTGTGGCAGAAACACTTAACCTTCCAGAATCAAAAGAATTGAAATGGGTTTCTGTAGAAGATTTTCCTACCTACCCATTTGCTAAGCCGCAACAAAAAATGTGGGAAAACTTTATCAAGGAAAAAGAAAAGCAAAAAAATTGACTTTGGAGCACATAATTATTTGAAAGCGTTTTATAATAGTGGTATAATCTAATTGAAAAAAGGAAATAGTTAGTTAAGATGTTGAACGCCATCTGAATTGCTGAAAGGAGTTCTTTAGCGTTCGTAGAAGTGTATATACTATTAGTCATCTTTCTCTAATAAAAAGAGAGGGATGCTAGTAGGGGGAAGAGTCCGTTATCCCTGTTTTATATCTATTTGTGATATCCATTGTCAAATGCATAGCATTAACTCATTATTTAGCCTTGCTACCCGGTTCAATCAGAAGTAGGCTAAGATTATTCGTGTCGTAACTACTATGTGTTCAAGATGTTGTAACTTTTGAACATAACCTTAGAAAATCACAAAAACCTCTAGCGATTTTCATCATAATAAGCAATCTCCACACTTTAGACAAATAGTAAGAGGACAATCAAAGACATAAGGGTAGCAGAATAATTATTTAATCATTAACTTGTTGTCAAATAACTATCTGGTAATGGACTTTTCCAATTTGACATATAAAAGGGAGGCTGTCATAGCCTCCCTTTACTGTGCTTTTCAGTCTGTTTTTAGTAGGAAACAACACCAGCTATACGAACA
Source organism: Streptococcus sp. 2018WUSS126 (assembly GCF_044427425.1). Taxonomy (NCBI): domain Bacteria; kingdom Bacillati; phylum Bacillota; class Bacilli; order Lactobacillales; family Streptococcaceae; genus Streptococcus; species Streptococcus sp. 2018WUSS126. Next base: position 41,866 of record NZ_JAOTGB010000006.1, read on the forward strand.
GACTTTCCAAAACTAGATAGAGGAATGTAGCCAATATAACTTGTGATTAACTAGGCTTAGAAATCAATCTGGACTATAAATATCTACAACTTGACCAATAGGTCGAATATCGTCTTCTGGGTTAAAATAGATGTCATCATAGTCAGAATTGAGTGATTGCAAATAGTCACCTTTGAACTTTTTAACAAAATTTTCGCCATTGACTGAAAAAATTCCAATCGTATTTAGAGGAATATGAGGAGTTAGGCGAATGAAGAGATAGTCTCCATCCTTGATATGCGGAGCCATAGAATCTCCCACAACCTGAGCGATTGTATCATAAGATTGGCTATTCGGAATCTCATCGTTATAGAACGATACAAGATTGTTCATATCTGTATCCTGCCAGTAACCTGTACCGGCAGAAACCTTACCAGGAACAGGTAATTCGATTCGCTCCCGATAGTCATCCAAGTGAAGAATAGAAGCAGAAGGAGTAACTGAGGCAGTTTGCATAGCTGCTAACTGTTCTTGACCAAAAGTTAACCATCGTGCATGGAAATCACCTTTTAATTCATTGTCCAAGGTTTGAATCTCTGGATGAATAGGCTGTTGAAAGAGTTTAAATTGGGAAGGAGTAATCGTTAAAGCTATATCCTGATTGGAATCTAGTTGCCCGATTAGTTCACTAACCGATATAGCCATGCCCTTAGCGACTTTTTCTAGCGTATCCATCGTTGGCAGGAGAGCTTTTTTGGTTTTGGGATGCTGGTTCTTTTCCAACATAGAAATATAGCCTTTTGTTAAACCAGATAATTCAGCGAATTTATCCATTGATAATTTATTCTTGCTTCGGTATTCTTTTAAAATATCACCTAAAATCATGGTTGTCTCCTTATCTGTTTAACCAATTATACCATTAAAAAATATTTTTTGCAAATTTTGTTTAACATGTTTGACAAAAAATCAAAACGGTGTTATGATAATCTCACAAAAAGAAAAATAGGAGTCGCAAATGAAAAGGATGACAGAGATTTCTTGGAATGATATTTATAAAGAGTGGGAAACCTATGCTAATCATTTTGGTTTGACGACTCCGATAAATGCTGAAAAATTGCGAAATCAGAAATCGAAGGATTTTGGAAAAGGAAGTCTGATTACGCTGGACTTATTAGCCGATTACGATGCTGATTCTGAGAAGACCGCAGCTATTTGGGTAGCTTCATTTTGTAGAGATTTAATACAAGATTACGCATATTTACTAAATGGTAGAGCCTATCTTACAGTCAATCAGATTTATTTTCAGGCACTCAAACAATTCCAGTCAGAAGCAGTAATATGGTCAAAACCTCTCACACGATTGCAACCGAAGTTATTTGTATCTTATCGTTTGTTGGAAAATCTTGATTTAAGTCATTATTCTTGTGTCGTTGAGTTAGCAATGTTGCAGGCTAGTATGGTTCGGACACAGATATTAGAAAAGTAATTATAACAGGAGAATGAAGATGTTTAATTTGTTGAATAAGAAAGCTGAAGTATCGAAAGTTGCAGAGTATTGGAATGATACTTTGATAGAAAGAGGAATTTTGAGCGCTGATGAATTGCTTGAAGGAAAATGCTGGAGATGTAAAAGTTCTCATGGTGTAGCTGTGTGTCAGATTGTATCAAGTAAATGGAGCAAGGATACGAGCCTGGCTAATCAGATGGTCCTCTGTCTATCCTGTCAGCATGAAAAACCTAATGTAGCTGATACAGAAATTGTGTGGCAATGGTTAGAAGTTGAGAATAATGAACGTTACTGGACTCTACAAGGTATGGCAGAATATGAGAAAATGTATAAAAAATCAGTACTTCAAGAGTTATGGGATATGGGAATTAGAGATGGTGAAGAAGTCGAGACGCTTGTAAATAAAGTAACTAGCCTTTCTCGTAAGAATGATATTGTTTTAAATAGAGCAACCTTAGCAGGATTATTTCGCTGTGAAATTGAACAAATGCGTCGAAAGGCCTTTCTAGATTGGACAGGAATTTTTAAGCTAGTCAGTTAACCGATACAGTTGTAGAAAAACATCTCATGCTGATTGGAGTAACAGATAAATAAAAAAACGCATCAGCTTAGAATCTTAAAGGAAGAAGTCTAATGATGCGTTTATAGGATTATATTTCAGCTATTAAAAATTGGAGTGAATACTTTTGAATTATAGCTGTTAAAATTAGGGAAGTTATTCGATGTTAGAAATAAAACGATTCTCCTTTCTAGAAAATCGGTAACCGCAATGTTGACAACGATAATAAGTCCGATCAGCTTCATAGAGCATTGCAAACATAGCTCCCTCTATGCCATTGATTGCATGACCAATCATACCGGCTTTACGAGAATATCTTTTTTGTGTTGGAACGTAAGTTTGCAGTTTTATTGATTTACATTTTGGACAATTGAGCGCTTGTTTAGTGTCTATATTATTAGGATGGCGTCTGCGATAGATGCTGTAAGAGATTATTAGCACTATGAGGATAATCGGACCGATATATTCTATTAAGGTATTCATAATCTTATTGTAAATCTTGTCCTTATTTTATTCAAGGAAAATGAATATTATTTTTCTAGAATAACTGATCCTATGGCTATAGTTGTTAACTATACATATCTCTAATATTTAAGTATTAGTCAAGATGGTAAAAATGAGGTAGAATACAGAAAAAGACCAAAGGAGTACCTTTATGACTAGAGAATTTTCATTTGAAACCCTTCAACTCCATGCTGGACAAGAAGTTGATTCTACTTCAAAATCACGTGCTGTACCCATCTATCAAACTACTTCCTATGTTTTTGAAGACGCTCAAGAAGCAGAAGATTTATTTGCCTTGCGTAAATCAGGGAATATCTATACTCGTATCACTAATCCGACGGTCTCTACTTTTGAAAATCGTGTGGCAGCTTTAGAAGGTGGCATTGGTGCCTTGGCCACTTCTTCAGGAATGGCAGCTATCACATACACTATTCTAGCATTGGCACATGCTGGCGATCACATTGTGGCGGCAACGACACTCTATGGTGGGACTTTTAACCTATTCAAAGAAACTCTTCCTCGCTATGGTATTACAACAAGCTTTGTAGATATTGATGACTTTGAAGCAGTAGAAGCTGCCATTCAAGATAATACAAAACTTGTATTTATTGAAACCTTGGGAAATCCTGTTATCAATATTCCTGATCTTGAAAAATTGGCAGAAATTGCACACACCCACCACATCCCGCTTGTTTCAGATAATACCTTCGCAACTCCATATTTGATTAATGTATTTTCTCATGGTGTTGATATTGTAGTCCATTCAGCAACCAAGTTTATCGGTGGGCATGGTACGACCATTGGCGGTGTGATTGTCGATAGCGGCAAGTTTGATTGGGCGGCATCTGGTAAGTTTCCGCAATTTGTTGAAGAAGATCCAAGCTATCATAACATTAGTTATACTCGTGATATTGGTGCAGCTGCATTTATTGTGGCAGTTCGTGTACAATTACTTCGTGATACAGGTGCTGCCCTTTCTCCATTCAACGCCTTCTTGCTTTTGCAAGGGTTAGAAACCTTGTCTCTCCGTGTAGAGCGTCATGTATCTAATGCTGAAAAAATTGTTGACTTTTTACTTAGTCATCCTCAGGTAGAGTCGGTCAATTATCCATCACTTCCAGATAGTCCTTATAAGCCTTTGGCGGATAAATACCTGCCTAAGGGAGTTGGCTCTATTTTCTCTTTCCAAGTAAAAGGTGGAGCAGAAGAAGCGCGTAAGGTTATTGATAGTTTGGAAATCTTTTCCAATTTAGCAAACGTCGCGGATGCCAAATCACTAGTAGTTCATCCAGCTACAACCACGCATGCTCAGTTAGCTCCAGAAGATTTACTTGCTGCTGGTGTCACACCAAATCAAATCCGCCTATCTGTTGGTCTTGAAAATATCAATGATTTGATTGAGGACTTACAGCTTGCTCTTGATAAATTATAGGTTGTGAATCGAATAGCATGACTTCATTCTTTATTAATAAATAAAAGGAAATTTGGCGTGTGTGCCATTTTCCTTTTTTATATCTGTTCCAGTTCTTCCAGTCCATTCTCAGTTAGTCGGTAGATTCTTTGACAAACTTCTTTCAAAAAACGTCTGTCGTGTGATACACATACCAAGCCACCTGGATAATCGGCAAATAGTTGACGAATATATGGCTGAGAAGTAGGAGAGAAGTTTCGACTGGGTTCATCTAATAAGAGAAAATTGGCTTGATCAAGAACCATTTTTAACAAGAGTAACTTGGCTTTTTGTCCCCCCGAAAGTTCACAGATCTTGTGATGAACTTCTTGTCGTGTAAACTGCAGACTGGCTAGATGTGTTAAGATAAGTTGTTCCTGCTCACAATTGCCATTTTCTAATAAAATATCAAGTGGAGTTTTAGACTCATCAAGGACTTCTGAATAGTGCTGGGGCATGTAGCCCAAGTTTATGTCCGCTCGTTGCCTGAGTTCTTGATAGATTAACTTTAGAAAACTGGATTTACCAATTCCATTTTGTCCAATGATGCCAACTTTCTCTTGTCCATTTAAATTGAAATGGATATTTTGAACTAATTGTCGCCCTTCAATGTTCAATTGGAAGTTTTCTAAGTGAAGCACTTGTTTTCTAGCTGGTAGTGGTGAAATGTCTGAGAAGAAGAGGGTAATGGCATCCTCATGAAAAGGAACTTGTGTGAGATTTTCCTTCATTCTTTCATAGCGTTTTTCACGTGATAAGACATTCTTCATTTTCTTGGCTATGAGCCGTCCTAGTGTGGCATCGTGGGTGTTGAGCAAGGTATGACGAACCTGTGATTTTTGACGTAGGTGCTTGTTCATAGCTTTGTCAAATTCTTTTTTGTCGTTCCGAGCTTGTTGGACTTGCTTCTGATAGGCTTGTTGGCGTCTCAATGCGTAATCTTGGTAGTCAAGATCTTCAACCTTGGTCTGAGCAAGTGTTTTCTTTTTTACTGATTCTAGGTGAATGATTTTTGTAGCTGTTCTGCTAAGAAAGTCTTCATCGTGGGAAACAAATAGAATGGTTTTAGGACTAGTAATGATATAGTTTTCAAGCCAAAGTAAGGTATCTAAATCCAAGTCATTGGACGGCTCATCCAGAAAAATAATATCAGATGGAGTTGCTAAAGATTTGATTAACTGAATTTTTAATTTTTCGCCACCTGACAGGCTTCCAATCAATTGTTGACTGGCAAATCGCTCACTGTCAAACTGGAGCTGGTCAGCATAGAGGTAGAGTAGGCCGTAATCAATGTCACTGTCCATATCTCCAAAGAAGTAGTCGTTCAAGGTTAGCTCTGCCATTTCCAGTGAAAGACTTTGGGGAATGTAGACTGGCGAGTGAAAATATCGGTGAATATTGCCTGATAGGAGTAGGTAATCTGTGACAAGAGCTGAATCCATCAAGGTGAGTAATAGACTGGATTTTCCATTTCCTTCTTCGCCGATGATTGCTATTTTATCGCCAGGGTTAACAATGAGGGTTAGGTCATGAACCAGATTTCTCAAATCTTTTTGATGGTCGAGGGTTAGGTGTTGAGTGGTTAGTAGCATAAGGCCTCCTTTACAAGAAAAAACACACTACCTATTTAGTAGTGTGTCGGAATCTGCTCAAAAAGACCCTATTCAAGGAATAGAGGGAACAGAAAAATGGGCGCAAGAAAACTACTAAATAAGTATAGAACTTAAATTGAGTTTACTTGTTATTGTCCATTTCTCCTTACCTCGCATACTTTATTTGTTTTAATATAGCATATCGATAGAAGCTTGTCAATCGCGTGCTATAATATTCATAGATTTTGATAGAGATATATGTTAAAATGAACTTATTGTAAATGAGAGAGGATCCGAAATGGCAATCACTGGAATTGAGCAAGCAGATATTTTAGAAATAGACAAACAAGTCCGTTTACGTCGGTATGATGGTCAGCATGATTTTGCTTTTGAATGGCACCAAGATCTAGAATTAGTATGGCTGATTGATGGAAATAAGGAATCTTATACTTTGGATCGGCTCGATCGTATGTATGATTATTTGTCTAAAAATGGCGAATGTTACTTTATTGAAATTTTTGAAGACGATCAGTTTATCCCAATTGGTGATGTGACGCTGTTTGCAGATGATTTTGCCATTGCCATTGGAGATAAGCGGTATTGGAACAAAGGAATTGGAACCAAGGTATTGCAGCGAATGGTAGAACGTGCAAGGGAGCTTGGCTTTGTGGAAATACTTGTCGAAGAAATTTACGATTGGAATCTTGGTTCACGAAAGCTGTTTGAGAAATGTGGTTTTGAAGTTGTAGAGAAGACTAAGAAAGGGTGTTCTTACAAAAAGATGTTATAGGTATTAATTGTGAGATGTTAAAAAGCCTCTGACACACTTGGTCAAAGGCTTTTTGTATTTTTACACGTTCAATACCTTATCTAGGAAGTCTTGTAAACGTGGATGTTGTGGGTTGTCGAAGATTTGTTCAGGTGTACCATCTTCAAGGAACTCACCGCCATCCGTGAAGATAACGCGGTTAGCAACCTTGCGGGCGAAGCCCATCTCGTGTGTGACGATCAACATGGTCATACCTTGCTCAGCCAAGTCTTTCATTACGTTAAGAACGTCTCCGACCATTTCAGGGTCAAGGGCGGAAGTTGGTTCGTCAAAGAGCATGATGTCTGGGTTCATAGCGAGGGCACGAGCGATGGCAACACGTTGCTTCTGACCACCTGAAAGGCTGTCTGGCATAGCGTCGCGTTTGTCTGCCAATCCAACTTTTTCCAATAATTCCATACCGACTTTTTCAGCTTCAGATTTGTCCATCAATTTGTGTTCGATTGGCGCAAATGTGATGTTATCAAGTACAGACATATGTGGAAAGAGGTTGAAGTGTTGGAATACCATTCCGACATTTGAACGGAAGGCGTCAACATCTGTCTTAGGATCGGTTAAGTCATATCCATCGACTGTTACTTGACCACTTGTAATGGTTTCAAGTAAGTTCATTGTCCGAAGGAAGGTCGATTTACCTGAACCAGAAGGGCCGATGATACAAACAACATCCCCTTCATAGAACTTAGCAGTAATACCTTTGAGGACCTCATTTTTTCCATAAGACTTGTGTAAGTCATGGACGTTGATTTTTAATTGAGCCATTATTTGCCTCCTTTTTCGAGTTTGCGTGCTAAGCGAGTCAAGAGTGTGATAACTACCAAGTAAATGATGGCAAGAATTGCATACATACGGAAGGATTGGTAGTTACGTGCAATAATGATTTTACCTGCTTGGAAGAGTTCGACCAAACCAATCGCAGAAATGATAGTAGTATCTTTCAGAGTAATAACAAACTGGTTGATAAAGTTAGGCAACATAATTTTACCAGCTTGAGGTAGGATAATCTTACGCATGGTTGTTCCGTAGGAAATACCCAAACTGCGAGATGCTTCCATCTGACCAGCTGGAACTGCCTGAATACCGCCACGAACAATCTCAGCAATATAGGCACCAGAGTTGAGGGATAGGGCAATCGTACCAGCGACAAAGTCATTGATTGGAGATTGTTGACCAGTAATCGACTCGATTAAGTTTGGAATACCCCAGAAGATGAATGCAGCGACAATCATGAGCGGAATACCACGAACAACATCTACAAAAACAGATGAAGTAACACGGAGTGCTTTAACTGGGCTGACTGCAAACATACCGAAGATAATACCGATGACAATTGCAATAGCAAATGATAGAAGGGCAAGTCCAATTGTGATACCAAGACCTGAGAGCAACTGACCGTAGTTGTTTTTCAAAAGACCAACAATCGTTGTCTCATCAACAGTTGAAGTTGTTGCGCTTGCTTCTTCAGTTGAGTTGAAATACTTATTAAGGATTTCATCATACTTGCCTGATTCAACCAGGGCAGCTAAACCGTTGTTAAACATTTCAATCAATTCTGGGTTGGCACCTTTTTTTACGGCAAATCCGTATTCACCTGATTTTTCGCCAGGGATTGGTGTTGCAAAGTTGCGACCTTGTTGGATGGCATATAGAAGAACGGCTTCGTCATCCATAAGAGCATCGATAGAACCAGAGTTTAAACTGTCATACATACTTGAAGCTTCGTCGAAGGCTTTTAGGGTGTAACCATATTTTGCCTTGTTTTCTTCTAAGAAGCTATATGAAGCAGTACCATTTTTAGCCCCGACAGTTTTCCCTTTTAAGTCTTCGTAAGAAGCGATGTCACTACCATTTTTAACAGCTAATAGGATGTTTGAAGTATAGTAGGCGTTTGAGAAGTCAAAGATTTCCTTACGAGCATCTGTGATAGACATACCTGCAATAACTGCATCAGCTTGTCCAGCTTGAACAGCATTTAGTGCAGCATCGAAACCAGGGTTTTGAATGGTAATAGTAAATCCTTGTTGTTCAGCGATTGCCTTGATTAATTCCATGTCAATACCGACATAGTTACCTGATTCATCTTGGTATTCAAATGGAGCAAAAGAAGAATCTGCCACAATTGTATAGCTTGATTTAACAGGTGTTGCTTTAGCTGATGCGTTTCCTGTTAAGCTTAAACGAGATGAGTAGTCGGCACTTTCGGTAGAAGTGGTAGAAGCTCCCAACCATTTGTTCATGATTGTTTCGTAGGTACCATCCTTTTTCATCTCAGCTAAAGCTTTGTTAAAGTCTTCAACAAGATATTCATATTGGCTACCTTTTTTGACAGAGAAACCGAATGAACCGATGGCTTCGCCGTCAATATCAATGCTTAGATCTTGACCTTGTTGAATAGCGTACTGAATAACCGCTTCGTCGTCCATTACAGCATCAACAGCACCAGCAGAAAGGCTATTATACATCAAATCGCCAGTATCAAAAGTTTTTACGTTGTATCCGTACTTGTCTTTGTTTTCTTCTAGGAAGTTTTGAGCTGCGGTACCGTTTTTGACACCGACAGTTTTGCCTTTAAGGTCCTTATATGAAGAGATGGTATTTGCCTTTGTGGTAGCGATAACGATTTTGGTGTCGAAGTAAGGGTCTGAGAAAGTAAATACTTTCTTACGTGCTTCGGTAATAGTTGTACCTGCCATTAGGGCGTCCGCAGATCCAGCCTGTACAGCGTTGACAGCTGCATCAAATCCTGGGAAGCTTTGATTCATGGTCCAACCTGAGCGCTTGGCTACTTCGTTGATGACGTCAACATCTAATCCTTTATAAATTTGATCTGAGTCTTTAAACTCGAATGGGGCGTAAGCATTGTCAAATACGACATCAATAGTATCGTCAGCTTTAACGCCAGTAAAAATAAAGAATACTGGCAGAATGCTTGCCAATAACATGAGTAGTTTTTTCTTCATTTCCATACTCCTTCTATTATAAAATAACTGTCCTAGTATATCATATTCTGAAAATTAATGCAAAATCGAGGTTTTTGCAATGTTAGATTTTCTTACATACAAAGTCATTAAAATGTGAGGAAATTTAATATTTTGGACATGGTCGTGAATGGTTTAGAATGTTTCTCCATTAGTCGAACTTATGATAAAATAGGAGTATGATCAATCGAAATACTGAAAACCAATTTAAACTTGTATCAAAATACTCACCGTCTGGTGACCAGCCCCAAGCCATTGAAACCTTGGTTGATAACATCGAGGGGGGCGAAAAAGCCCAGATTCTCATGGGAGCAACAGGTACTGGTAAGACCTACACCATGAGCCAGGTCATTGCCCGTGTCAATAAGCCTACTCTGGTCATCGCCCACAACAAGACTCTAGCTGGTCAGCTCTACAGCGAGTTCAAGGAATTCTTCCCAGAAAATGCGGTCGAATACTTCGTGTCTTACTATGATTACTACCAGCCAGAAGCCTATGTACCGTCTAGCGATACCTATATCGAAAAGGACAGTTCGGTCAATGATGAGATTGACAAACTCCGTCACTCAGCGACCTCAGCTCTTCTCGAACGGAATGATGTCATCGTCGTGGCCTCCGTTTCCTGTATCTACGGTTTGGGATCGCCCAAGGAATATTCAGATAGCGTGGTCAGCCTCCGCCCAGGTCAGGAGATTTCCCGTGACCAGTTGCTTAATTCTCTGGTAGATATCCAGTTTGAGCGGAACGACATCGACTTTCAACGGGGACGCTTCCGTGTTCGTGGAGATGTGGTGGAGATTTTCCCAGCTTCTCGTGATGAACACGCTTTCCGTGTGGAGTTTTTCGGGGATGAAATCGACCGCATTCGTGAGATTGAAAGCCTGACAGGTAAGGTCTTGGGCGATGTGGACCACTTGGCGATTTTCCCTGCCACCCACTTCGTGACCAACGTCGACCATATGGAAACGGCCATTGCCAAGATCCAGGCGGAACTGGAAGAGCAGCTCAAGGTCTTTGAAGCAGAAGGAAAACTCTTAGAAGCTCAGCGATTGAAACAACGAACCGACTACGACATCGAGATGCTGCGGGAAATGGGCTACACCAACGGAGTTGAGAACTATTCACGACATATGGACGGGCGAAGCGAGGGCGAGCCTCCATATACTCTGCTGGACTTTTTCCCTGAAGATTACCTGATTATGATTGACGAGAGCCACATGACCATGGGTCAGATTAAGGGGATGTACAATGGTGACCGCTCACGCAAGGAGATGTTGGTCAACTATGGCTTCCGACTCCCGAGTGCACTGGACAACCGTCCGCTGCGCAGGGAAGAATTTGAGAGCCATGTCCACCAGATTGTCTATGTATCTGCGACGCCGGGTGACTATGAAATGGAGCAGACCGATACCGTTGTCGAGCAGATCATTCGGCCGACAGGGCTTTTGGATCCAGAAGTGGAAGTCCGTCCAACCATGGGTCAAATGGATGACCTCTTGGGTGAAATCAATGCCCGTGTTGAGAAAGGTGAGCGGACCTTTATCACTACCCTGACTAAGAAAATGGCAGAGGACTTGACTGATTACCTGAAAGAAATGGGCGTTAAGGTCAAGTATATGCATTCAGATATCAAGACCTTGGAGCGTACGGAGATTATCCGTGATTTACGTTTGGGAGTCTTTGATGTCTTGATAGGGATTAACTTGCTTCGTGAGGGGATTGACGTGCCAGAAGTCAGTCTGGTGGCTATCTTGGATGCTGACAAGGAAGGCTTCCTACGTAATGAACGAGGGCTCATCCAGACAATCGGTCGGGCAGCTCGTAACTCTGAAGGACATGTGATTATGTATGCGGACAAGGTTACCGAGTCCATGCGGAAGGCTATGGAGGAAACCGCCCGCCGTCGTCAAATCCAGATAGCTTATAATGAAGAACATGGTATCATTCCACAAACTATCAAGAAGGAAATCCGTGACCTGATTAGCGTGACCAAGGCTGTCACTCAGGACAAGGAAGAAGTGGTGGACTTCAATGCCCTCAACAAAGACGAACGCAAGGCCATGATCAAGAAACTGGAAGGTCAAATGCAGGAAGCAGCAGAAGTGCTTGACTTTGAACTGGCAGCCCAGATTCGTGATATGGTCATCGAGTTGAAGAATATGTAGGAAGCTAGAAAGGAAATTAATATGAAATACTCAGAAGAATTTAAGGAATTTTACAGAGATAATTTTCCCCGCAGTGACATGGATCCGTTAAATACAATTATTGTACTTGACACAACTTCGCTTTTGAATATTTTTCGATTTACACCAGAGGTATCAAGCCTATTTTTCAAAGTTATAGAGCAAAATAAGGAACATCTTTATATTCCATATTTAGTCGCACTGGAGTTTCATTTTAACAAAAAGCAAATCCTAGAGGGAAATAATAAAAATGTTCAGTCAGCGATAAATATCATCGAAAAAAGATGGAAAAAATTAGGTGATGATTTTTCTAAAGATATTTTCAAAGAGTTTTCTTTTAGAAATGGGAAAGATGCCCCAAAAGAAATGGAAAAAAAGATTGCTAAATTAATTTGGGAAACGATAAATGCTGAAGATGAAAAGATAAAAAAAGAGGCAATTAACTTAATTGATGAAGTTAAGCGAAACCAGGAAAAATTGTATTATGACTTGATTAGTGTTATTGAAGAAAGAACAGGCGATAGATATTCACAAGATTTTATTGATGCTGTCCAAAATGAAGGAAAGGAACGGTATGTAAATAATATCCCTCCTGGATATGATGATCGTAATAAACAAGGTTATCGGAAATATAATAATGTGAAGTATGAGCTCAAGTACGGAGATTTAATCGTCTGGAAGGATTTGATTAAACATTCCAAAGAGAATAAGAATATTAAACACGTTATTTTGGTAACTTCAGATGGAAAATCAAAGAATAAGAATGATCTACTTTATAAAATAGACGAGCAGACTATCGGGCCAAGAATCGAACTTCTTCATGAGATGAGGGAAGAAGGAGAAGCAGAGTTTTATATAATAGATGAGTTAGAATTTGTAGAACATTTTTCAAAAGAAGAAGTATCGCCTCAGATTGTTCAAGCTATTACTAATGCATTATTAGATATGACTGAAGTGGTATCGCATTCCAAAACCAATGATGGTATTAAATCTATGGCTAGCTCACTTGCGAAAGTTACTTCTAGTTTAGGGAATAGTTTTTCATCTGCAAATAAAAAGCGAGAGGTTTCAGATGTTTTTGATTTAGAAAATCTTGTAATGGAGGATTTTAACATAAAGAAGGTCTTAGAAGACTATCTTATAAATACTTTGCCTAATATGTATTTCGAAGCAGAATATGGTGATATTGGATGGGGAGAATTTGAATTTCTATCAATCTTCGGTTCAAATATTGAAGATTACAATATAGGAGACAGTTTTTTTGAAATCGCTTGCACTGCTAATATGGCTACTCATGTTGAATTTAGTATAACTACTCATAACCCAGACTATGAGCCGGGTGAACCAGAATTCTTTTATGAGTCAAGGAGTTTGGAAGCAGAATTTGTAATTTCATTTTATTATGATTTAGATAAAGGTACTTTTGAAGATATCGAAATAATTGAGTTTATTTCCCATGAAAATTAATAATATAGAATCAGAAATATTAGTACACCCTATGTATCGCAAATAAACTGATCAAAAGATTGAACTAAGAATGTTTCAAGAATGCAAGACAAAAAATTTGTAGAAACCTCTCTTAGTAGGTATAATGGTTTCTATACTATTTAGGGAATAGGGGAGTTTTTATGAAGAATATTTTTGGTGAAAAACGACAGCGGTTCGGTTTTCGGAAACTGTCAATTGGACTTGTCTCGGCAGCTGTAGCAAGTTTGTTTTTTGCATCGTCGGTCGCAGCAGCACCGTCAGCTAGTGCTCAGTCTATCAATTATTCCTATGTGACAGAGCAAGAATTGACAGATGCAGAAAAGGAGTTGATTATTCGTGACTTGCCTGGCTTAGCTCAGGAAGCGGATGCAAATTATTACCTGATTTATCGTCCAGCTACTGGCACAGCATCTACTCCATCGACAAGCACGTCTCAAGTGTTGCCAAATACTGGCTCTGTAGAAACTGGACTATTGGTGGCGGGCGGAGTGTCTCTCCTATTATTAGCTGTTAGATTTGGTAAAAAAGGTAAGAAGGAGTTGGCGGGTGTCATCCTTTTGACAGCTACGGGAGCAAGCTTCTTGGGTCCAACTAGCTCCGCATTGACGAGTCAAATTTTGGATCGATATAACCATGCTATTGAAATATCTGCAGGACAAGCATTGCCGACCCCAGCTGAGATTGATGGCTACGTTTATGTAGGATATTTGAAGGATAGCAAAGCTATTGAACAAACTACTTCGGAAGAGGAAAAAACAGCGGAATTCCCAGTTTCAGAAGGAATCCGTACAGAAACCATTGTCAACAAGACAGAGGCCATTCCATTTGAAATTCAAACCGTAGAAAATCCCCAATTATCTGAGGGGACAGAGCGAGTGGTACAAGAAGGACAGGATGGGGATCGTACTGTAACGATTAAACAAGTCCATTCAAAAGGTCAAATTATTTCGGAAGAAGAGATTTCCTCGACTGTTACAAAAACTGCTGTTCCAAAGATTGTTGAAGTTGGTACAAAACAAGCAACCGATGATATTGTTACAGAAGCACCAGATACAGAACCAAGTTATGAAAACTCGACGAATTCTTTAACAGAAGAATCAGTTACTCATACCGAAGTCTTTGCCTTTGATGTGCAAGAAATCTATGATGTAAACTTGGCAGAAGGTAGCCGTGAAGTTGAACAGAAGGGACAAGATGGTGTTCGGACAATCGAGACTAAGAATTATTATGCCGATGGTGTACTAATCAAATCCGAACAAGTTTCAGATGTAGTGACAAAAGCGCCAGTAACAGAAGTTGTAAGAGTCGGCACGAAAACAGCAGATGTTCTTGGAGTTGAAACTGTTGTCGCAACAGAAGAACTTCCGTTTGAAACGACAGTCACAGAAACAGAAGAACTTTATGTTGGAGAAGAAAAAGTTGTTAATGAAGGTAAGGTTGGTTCTAAGGAAGTTACCACTACTTATCAGACAATCAACGGAGTCCGTCAACCAAACCCAACAGTGACTGAGAGAGTCCTTGAAGAGCCAACAACGAAAGAGGTTCTCAAAGGAACAAAATCAATAGAGGGTACGGAAACCGAAACTAATCAAGTTGAAATTACCTTTGAAACAGAGTATGTTGATGACCCGACACTGCTAGAAGGTAAGACCAAAGTTGTAACGGTGGGTGTAAATGGCTCTAAGACAGTTACGACAACTTACCAGACTATCAAGGGAGTTCGTCAGGAAAATCCTACTGTAACAGAAGAAATCACCAAACAACCAGTTAAGCAAGTCATTGCGCGTGGTACAAAGGTTGAAAAAGTACCACAAGTGATTATCACAGACTTGGTTGAAAATGACGATGCCAAGTCAGCGACAATCAGCTATAAGTTGACAGATGAAACTGCCAACTTCCAACGAGCTCTTGCCCTTCTCTATGATAATACAGGTGCCTTGGTTCAAGAACAGGCCATTACAGATCCAAATGGCCAGTTGACACTTGAAAATCTTGATTTCTACACAGATTACACTGTTAAGACTAAGATTTTCTACACAATGGCAGAGCAGGAACAAAGCTCAGAACAAGAAGCTGTTCTTGAAAGCATGCGTAAATTTGATTTGGTCTACAAGAAGATTGAAATCAAGGATATTGATGCGGTGACTGTTTACCGTCGTAAGAATGGTAGCTACATTGGTCAAGAATTCTTGGAAGAACTGCCAACAAACACAGATGAGTTGTTTATCAAGGTGACTTCAGATCGCTTCAAGGAAGTATACCTACCTGTTTCAAGTGTTGAAGAAACGACTTTGAACGGTAAGGCAGTCTTCAAACTAGTTTCATCCTTTGATGAATTGGTACAGGACAAGGATGCCCAATACGTTGCCAACCGTGAATTCTACATTCCTAAGATGGCGACTGATGCAAATACCTACACATCCTTCAAAGCTTTGATTGATGCTATGAAGGCAAATCCAAAAGGCACCTTCAAACTAGGAGCGCATTTGGACGCAAGTGAAGTTCCTGTTGGAGATGTTGCATCGTATGTGACCAACTTTAGCGGTACCTTGGATGGATTAAATGACGGCTACGCCTTTTCTATCAGCAACTTGAAAGCACCACTCTTCTTTAACTTGAGTGGTAAAGTTCAAAACTTGGATATTAAAAATGCAAGCTTGAATACAACCTCTAAGAACCCACTTGCAACAATTGCTATCAATGCCAATGGAGCAACCATTACAAACGTAGCAGTAGAAGCAAGCCTAAAAGGTCCGCAAAACGTATCAGGTCTGGTTCAGTCAGCAACTAATACTACTATCAAGGATGTATCCTTCAAGGGAAGTATTGAAGTAACTGGAACTGATGCAAGCCTAACTGGTGGTATCTTGGGTAACGGTACGATGGCAAGTGTTGGAAATGCCAAGGTTGATGCGACCATTACCCTCCCAGGTACGGAAAATCAAGTAGCTGGTGGTATCGTCGGTCGTACCATGCTTGTCTATGATGTACCAGGAAGTGTCTATAATTCTTATGCAACTGGTTCTATTGTGACGACTGAATCAGCTGCCATCATCGGCGGAATCGCAGGTGCCAACCAAGTAACTGGTGCTTATGCTCCATATAGTGGTAATGTTAACAATGTTATCAGCGATATGACTGGTACGACAAGCATTATCGGTCAACCAGCAAATCCAAATGGTAAGATTAAAGACGGATTTACAACAACATCCGATAGCTTGAGTAATGTCACTGTTATCACTGATGAAGAAGCGCAAGCAAAAGTGGAAGCTATGGCTATTCAAGCGACAATCGACGATTCTGTACCGCTTAATCTCAATCATTATTCAGTAGACTACTTGACCTTGGATAAGGCACAGGCTGACCATGAAATCGCCTACTACAACATGGAGAAAATCTTGCCATTCTACAACAAGGAACTTCTTGTCTATTATGGAAACAAGATTGCGACAGACGATAAGCTCAACAAGGTTCGTTTGCTGGATGTTGTTCCAATGAAGGACAATGTTGTAGTTGCTGATGTCTACGCTGAGAAGGCTAATATCAATAAGATTATGCTTCATTATGCAGATGGCACTGTGGACTACAAGGCAGTTTCTTATCTAGAAGACTTCAAGAATAATCATGTGGTCGAGTACACTATTTCAGGTACGGACTTGATTTACACGCCAGAATCATTCTTGAATGACAGAAGTGCCCTTGTCAATGACTTGGTAAGCAGCCTTTCTACTGTAGTCCTTGATTCAGATGCTATGAAGGCTATTATCAATTATCCTACAAAATTAAATGTGGATACTCAGACTGGCACAGCTAAAGACTTCTACTTTGGTGAAAGCGTTGAACAAGTGAAAGCCAACCTAGAGAGCAACGTTCGTAAGATTTTGGTTGCTAGTCTAAATGGTCAAGGTCAGGCTTCTGAAGACTACATCAAAGAGAAAATCACCAATAACAAAGAAGCCTTTGTGCTAGGTTTGACTTACTTGAACCGTTGGTATGACATCAATTACGGGGACGTAAACACCAAAGATTTGACCATCTTTGAACCTGACTTCTTCGGAAATGATGCAGCATCTGCCCTTGATATGATTCTTGCAATTGGTAATGGTGGCTATGATGTTCTTCGTGCCCACAACAACGTGACCACGTTCGCATCCATCATTGGTAAACAAAATAATCAGACCAAGCTTTTCGATATGCTGGAAGACTATCGTCAGCTCTTCTTACCAGAAATGACCAACAACGAATGGTTCAAACAAACGACTAAAGCCTATGTGGTTGAAGGTAAGTCCTTGATTCCAGAAGTAGCTGCTAAGCAAGAAACGACAGATACTTATAGTAAGTACAATGTCGGTGCCTACAGCAAGATTGTGAATGATACGGTGTCTAACCCAACTTGGAAGTACAACCACATGCTCTTGCCACTCTTGACCCTGCCACAAGAAAATATCTTTATCATCACCAACATGAATACCATTGCGATTGGTTCATACGAGCACTATGTAAATGATTATTCAACAGTTGAAAATCGTGATAAGGTTCGTCAGATGGTTGATTTGGCGGCAGAACGTCAGCGTGACAATGCGGACTTCTGGTATAAGATGATGGACGAAGCCAACCGTGACAAGCTCTTCAGATCTGTCCTCAATAACGAAGGTTACGTCATGTACGGTAAAGATGGCACGAAATCTTATCGCAACTTGACAGCCGATGTTGATGCTATCCAAGATTTCTACGGTCCTATCAACAAGTGGTACCGTGAGCATCCGTCTATTAAGACTGCCTTTGCGGATGGAAGTGAGACCTACTATATCACTTACGATATGCTGTCAGATTATGGCACAGCCCTTTATACCCACGAAATGGTCCACAACCAAGATGGCGATATTTATCTGAAAGGCTATGGCCGCCGTATTGGTCAAGGTATGGAAGTTTACGCCCAAGGTCTTCTGCAAAATGTCTTCAATGTCACTGAGATGAACCTTGGATTCAACGCAGTCTATAATAGCGATGAAGCCAACCGTGTCCATGTCGGAGCCCCAGTTGCACGTTTCAACAGCGAGGCTGATTTCAATGAGTATTACCATAACCAGTTCGATGTGCTTTACTTGCTGGATTACCTAGAAGGTACAAACATCTTGGCTCAATCGGATGCAGCGAAGAAAGCTTGGTTGCGTAAGATTGAAAACTACTATGTCCAAAATAATGGTGTTGATACCCATGCTGGAAACTCTGCTCGTGCATTGACAGATGACGAAGTTGCAAGCTTGAAGTCCTTCAATGATTTGATTGATCAGAGCATTATCGTTCAGCGTCAGTATGTGAACAATACTGCAAACACAAGCAAGAAGTGGGATCGAAACAGTTATGTCAGCGTTCCAATGTTTGCGGCTAACTTCTCAGCCCTTTCAAACTCAAACGGTTCTCCAGGTGATATCATGTTCCGCCGTATGGCCTTTGAATTGATTGCGGCTAAAGGTTACACAGATGGATTTGTACCGTATACTTCTGGCCAATTGTCTGACCTAGCTATGGAAAAAGGCTCTAAGATTTACGATACATGGACTAAAAAAGATGTTGGTTTGATTACAGACAATCTTGTCTTAGACTATGTATTCCAAGGTCAATATACTTCATGGGCTGATTTCAAGAAAGCCATGTTTACTGAGCGTTTGGAAAAAGCAGTAGCAGGCAAACTCAAGCCGTTTACCATGCAGTATGAACTAGGTGTTGCAAATTCTACCAAGGAAGTAACCATCACAAGCTTTGAACAGTTGCAAAACTTGATGAAAGAAGCCATGGAGGCAGACATCCAAGCGAACAGCCTCAACTTGAACAATAGTCGTGTTCATGCACTCAAAGTGAAAGTTTATCAAGCCTTGATGAACTCTACAAATGACTTCAGAACATCGATTTTTAATTAAATAATCATTAACAAGTTGGTCTTGTGCCAACTTGTTTTTTAATGTATACTAGAGGAAAAGTTCAGGGGGTATCGTATGCTTATCAAACCTATGGAGTCAGAGACGGAAATACAAGGCAAGGCTTATGTACATTGGAAGTCTTGGCAGGAAGCCTATGCTGACCTGTTACCTCAGGAATTTTTAAAGAATACTTACACCTTAGAACGCTGTCAAGACTGGGCAGTTCGGTATCCTCAGAATATCTTGATTGCTGTGATGGATGATAAGGTGGTTGGCTTTGCCTGTTACGGCTCGTCTAGTCAGGAGGATTTGCAAGGGGCAGGGGAGCTCTACGCCCTCTATGTCTTGGCGGACTATTATGATCAGAAGATAGGCTACCAGCTCATGCAGGCAGCTTTGGAAAAATTGCAGAGCTACGAAACCGTTACTCTCTGGGTATTGGAGGGGAATGCGCGTGCCATTGCCTTCTATGAAAAAGTAGGCTTCCGATTTGATGGTGTCAAAAAAACGGTCAATTTAGGTGCAGAACGTACAGAATATAGAATGATTTTAAAACAGAAAGAGAGAGAAAATGGCTAGAAAAGAAATGGTCACTTTGACCAACATGTGTCTAATCGAAGACAAGGAAGGGAAGGTCGTTGTACAGATTCGAGATCCCAAGCGTTATCGTTGGTCTGGTGTTGCCTTTCCAGGTGGACATATTGAAGAAGGCGAGAATTTCCATGATTCGGTTGTTCGTGAGGTCTTTGAGGAGACTGGCTTGACGATTGCAAATGCACGATTAGTCGGAATAAAGCATTGGCCGGACAAGGAAGGACATCGTTACATTGTATTTCTCTATAAGGCAACAGAGTTTACAGGAACTATCCGATCAACTGAAGAAGGTGAGGTGCGTTGGGTCGAGAAGTCGGACCTGCCTCAGATGGATTTGGCCTATGATTTGCTAGAAATACTGAAAGTCATGGATGAGCCAGATTTGTCCGAGTTCTTTTATACTAGAAAAAATGAAGATGGAGAGTGGGATAGGAATTTTAGGTAGAAGCTAGAAATAGCTTCTTTTTTATGATGTTTGAATAAAAATACAATAAAAGAGTTGACAAATGTATAAAGACGACATAAAATGTTTTTATCTTTCAAAAAAGGAGAAAAAACATGCATTTTACTACAATGAAAGTCCGATGTTTTATATAAAAAACGGTATAAGTATGCACAGGATTATTTTAAAGGAGAATATGATGATGAAAAAATATATTATGACAGGCTTGGTTTTACTGGCAACGATGACCCTAAGCGCTTGTAGTGGAAATGCTACTCAAGAAGATACTTCTTTGAAGGATGTTCAGGAAAAGGGAAAACTAATTGTTGCATTGAATCCAGAATTTCCACCATTTGAGTTTAGAACACTGGTTGATGGTAAAGATACAATCGTTGGAGCTGACATTGAGCTTGCAAAAGCCATTGGTCAAGAATTGGGTGTAGAAGTTGAATTTTCAGCGATGAGTTTTGATAATGTTTTAAACAATGTCCAGTCAGGGCAATCGGATATTGCCATTTCAGGAATTTCAGCTACTGAAGAGCGTGCAAAAGTGTATGATTTTTCCATTCCTTATTACACCTCAACCAATAAAGTTATTATAAATAAAGAGGATCTTGCACAATATACATCGCTTGATTCTCTAGCTGAGGCAAATATAGGAGCACAAAAAGGTTCTATTCAAGAACAAATCGTTAAAGAACAGCTCCCGTCTTCCACGGTTATTGCTCTGGCTTCGAACGGAGAGCTGATTAATCAATTAAAATCACAGAAGGTAGAAGCAGTTATTTTTGAAGAGCCGATTGCGAAAGCCTATGTTGCCAAAAATGATGATTTGGTTATTTTAGATACTGAGATAAAAAGTAGCTATTCAGATGCCTATGCTATTGCCTTGCCAAAAGGAAGTACAGCCTTAAAGGAAAAAGTTGACTCTGTCATTACAAAACTAGTAGAATCTGGACAGATGGATCAATTTGTTCAAGAAGCCTATGAATTATCCATTGCTAACAATTAAATTTTATACAATTAAATTGAATAAAAATAATATTTTCTTGACAAATGTATAAAAATGAATTAAAATGAGAATACATTCTGAAAAACTGCAAGAAAATACAATGAAAATCAATAAGCTTGTGTTTTTTAGAATAAGTATTTTATTAAAATAATAGAGAAGGTATTTAGGAAATATGAAAAAAATCTTGGCATTAGCAGCAACAGTTTTAGCAGGACTGACATTGGCAGCTTGTTCTTCGACGTCATCACAATCTGCATTAGATAAAATTAAAGAAAAAGGTACATTGGTAGTGGCAACTAGTCCAGACTATGCTCCATTCGAGTTTCAGGCACTAGTTGATGGAAAGAATGAAGTTGTTGGTGCAGATATGATGTTGGCTCAAAAAATAGCCGACGAACTTGGGGTCAAGCTTGAAGTTTCAGCAATGAGTTTTGACAATGTATTGTCTAGCGTTCAAAATGGCAAAGCTGATATTGCAATTGCTGGTCTATCGTATTCGGAAGAGCGTGCAAAAGTTTTTGATTTCTCTGAAAGTTACTATCAAATTTCTGATGTCTTACTTATCAAAAAAGATAGCGCCAATTCACTCACTTCAATTGATGCTATGAGCGGGAAGACTCTTGCGGTACAAAAGGGGTCAACACAGGAAGCCTACGCACAGGAAAATATTAGTCAAGCTAACCTAATTTCTTTAACCTTGATGGGTGAAGCTGTAAATGAGCTCAAATCAGGAAAAGTTGATGCTATTTTAATGGATTCTCCAGTTGCTGCTGGTTATGTTTCACAGAATTCAGATTTAGCCGTTGCATCCGTTGAATTTCCAACGATTGATGAGAATTCGAAAGTCATTGCTTTGCCAAAAGGTAGTACAGAACTAAAAACTGCGATAGACAAGGTTATCGCAGAAGTAAAAGCAAGTGGTGAGTTTGATACTTTCCTTGAGAAAGCTGCAACATATACAAGTGTTGAATAAGAGAAACGAACAATCATCGGAAACGGTGGTTGTTTTTGCATGCAAAAAGAATGGAATAAGTGAGCCACATCCCAAAAGTTAGACAGAAAATTGGGGTCGGTTCAATACTCCATTCTTTATAGATAATTATTTCACACGCTCTAGATAAAAACTGGTCAAACGTGGTACAGTAATTCTAGCTCCATTTTCATCGGGATAGAGGCTAAATGTGTTCATTGGAATAGCATTAGATGAGAAGACAAGTTTATATTCGCTGTCAGCTGGCAAATCCAAGTGTACATCAAACAGTTCTTGATCATTAAAGTTATGAATAGTTAAGATTTCTTGCTCATCACTAGTGCGAGAAAAAGCATACAGGCTTGCTTCTTCATCTATTTTTACCCAATTAAATCCTTTTTCATAGGCTTGGTAGTCATATTTCCAGAAAGCATCATGTTCTTTATAGAAAGTAGATAATGTTTTCATCATTTGATAGAAAGAATGGTGGATTGGAAATTGTAGCAGTCCCCAGTCCATTTCTGTATATTCGTGCCATTCACGGATATGACCCCATTCATTTCCCATGAAGAGTAATTTCTTTCCAGGATGGGCAAAGTAAAAGCTGTAGTATACTCGAGCCAGATGGAACTTATCTTCGTAGTCGCCATTCATCTTCTCGATAATGGAGTGCTTCCCATGAACAACTTCGTCGTGCGAAAGTGGTAGTAAGAATTGCTCGTTTTGGTTATAGTACATACCAAAAGTGATTTCATTTGAGTGATATTTTCGATAAATAGCAGGGCGTTCCACGAATTTTAGTGTATCATTCATCCAGCCCAGATCCCATTTCATATCAAATCCGATACCGCCATCTTCTAGAGGATGTGTGACTTTAGGGAAGCTTGAAGAGTCTTCAGCAATCATCAAGACTCCCTTATAGTCGGTATGGACCATGGCGTTGACACGTTTGATAAAGTCAATAGCGGCATGATTTATCTTATCTTCATCTGTTTCACCACGCCAATAGAGGAGATAAGATAGTGCATCAACACGGATGCCATCAAAATGGAAATACTCCAACCAGTATTTTAAATTAGAAAGAAGGAAAGAACGAGTCAGTCCTTTTCCAAGGTCAAAATTAGCAGTCCCCCACTGGTGGTTTTCACGATCTTGTTCGTAGGAGTATTCGTATAGCCAACTACCATCAAATTGGTAGAGCCCATGAGCATCTTTACAGAAATGAAGTGGTACCCAGTCAAGAATCACTCCGATTCCTGCTTGGTGACATTGGTCAACTAAATACTTAAGTTCATCTGGCTTGCCATAGCGACTAGTTGGACTGTAGTAGCCTGTTACCTGATAGCCCCAAGACGCATCGAGAGGATGCTCGGTAATTGGCAATAATTCAATATGTGTGTAGTTATTTTCCCTGATATGTTCGATGAGAAGTGGAGTAATTTCCTTATAACTATTGAAAGCTTCTACAGGAGCTCCTCCTTCATTCTTATTAGCAAATTTTTGCTTCCACGAACCTAAGTGCACCTCGTAGATGGATACTGGCTGTTCTTTAAAATCATAGTTAACACGATTATACATCCAGAGGTCATCTTTGAATTTATAACGCGAATTGTAGGTTGTAGAGGCAGTGTCTGGACGAACTTGGCTGAAAAATGCATAAGGGTCAGCCTTATATATTTCACGCCCATCGTGTGTGATAATCAGATATTTATAATCTTCAAGGGATTTTAATCCGTCTACATAAAGTTGAAACACACCATCAATTTCACGCTCCATAGAGTGACTGCGTTGCCACTCATTAAAGTTGCCAACTAAGAATACTTCTCTGGCATTTGGGGCATAGACACGAAATTGGGTTCCGATAATTTTGTTTCCTTCTTTTATAATATGAGCACCCATTTTTTCGTAAAGAGTGGTATGCTCACCAGCATTCATATAATATAAATCTAGGTCAGTAAATTCTGTCATAGCAATCTCCATTGCCGAAAAGGAGTGGACTAGGGTCCCACTCCGATTCAGTTTATTTTTTCATCTTATTTCCTAACCACTAATTTCACGGTAGAGCCAGATGTATTTCTCTGCCGAAGCTGTCCAACTAAAATCACGCTTCATAGCTTGTTCAACCATGGCATGCCAGTCATCGGGACGATCATAGTAGGTTTGAAGGGCTAAATCATAGACTTGTCGCATATTGTAAGCGTCACGCCCTCCAAAGCTAAAACCAGTTCCTTCTTTGGTAGACATATTGTATGGTGCTACAGTATCAACCAAGCCACCTGTTTCACGCACTAGAGGGAGTGTTCCGTAATGCATTGAAATCAACTGGCTAATGCCGCATGGTTCAAACATAGAAGGCATGAGGAAAAGATCGCTTGCTGCATAAATTTGGTGGGCAAGTGGTTCATTGTAACCACGGTAGAATGCAAATTTATCAGGATAGGCGTGTTTAAAGTGATTAAAGGCATTTTCAATGTCTTCCTCACCATTGCCTAAGATAACAAATTGGACATGGGCTTGAAGAAGATGGCCAAGTACCTCGGTCAAGAGATAGAACCCTTTTTGCCATGTCAAGCGAGAGACGATACCTATCAATAGGACATTCTCATCTTGTGGAAGGGCAAATTGTGCTTGCAGGGCCAGTTTATTAGCCTTTTTACTTTCAATCGTTTCAAGACTATAATTTCTCACAAGGTACTGGTCTGTTTGACTATCCCAACTATCATAGTCGATACCATTGACAATGCCAACCAAGTCATATTTGCGCAACTCTAGTACATGTTGCATGTTTTCGCCGAATTCTTCCGTTAGGATTTCGCGAGCATAAGTTTCAGAAACTGTAGTAACCTTGTCAGCGTATAGGATACCAAGCTTCATGAAGCTGATACATTCATCATGAAAACGTGCAATACCATCCAAATAGTAGCTATAGTCCATGCCAAGCGCTGACCAAAGCGCTTGTTTATGGAAAATTCCCTGAAAAGCCAAGTTATGAATAGTGAATACATGCTTGATATTGCGGAATTCTTCGCGGTAGCTATAGAAAGTACGGCAAAGGAATGGAAGGGCAGCAGTGTGCCAGTCATGTGTGTGCATGACATCCGGGAAGAAATGAAGTGCTTCTAACAGACGACATGTAGCATGTTGGAAATAGCCAAAACGCATGGCATCATCGTCATATCCATATAGTTCATCGCGTTCAAAGAAATCGCGGTGCTCAATAAAATAGAATGTTACTCCATCAACAACCTGACTGTAAACATTTGCCATAGATTGGATGTCGCCAGCCCGCACATCAAAACTTGATACGTAATCGAAATCAGAGTGATTGTTTACTGCAATTTTTTTGTAGAGTGGTAGAACGACTCGGACATCTAAACCCTGTTTTACCAATTCTTTTGGCAAAGAGCCAATAACATCAGCCAATCCGCCAGTCTTGATGAACGGAAGTCCCTCGGATGCTACAAAGAGAACAGATTTTTTTGTCATGTTAGCTCCTAAATGATTTGGTGTGGTTTCAAGTATGAAGGCGAGGTTTCGCTTCCCTTGATGTCAATTGGGTGAATAATTTTAGTTGCTTTATCGATAATTGCATTTTCAATATTTGCCCCACTCTTGATTGTCACGCCGTTGAGAATGATTGAGTTTTTGATAACAACGCCTTCTTCGATGATAACATCGCGGTCAATGACTGAATTTTCGACTTGACCATTGATGTTCGCCCCGTTTGAAATTAGGCTACGTTTGACCTCTGCCAATGGACCATACAAACATGGTGAGCTATCACTTGTTTGGGTATGGATTGGCCAATCATGTTTGAAGAGGAGTTTGCGGGTATCTTGGTCGATCAATTCAATTTGAGTATTGAAGTAGGAAGCAGTCGTATTGATACATGCGACATAATCACGATGTGCATAGCCCATAATCTTGTACTGGTCAACTGTATCACGTAAAATATCTTTTAACCAGTAGAGAGATGACACTTTGTTAGCACGTTTAATCAAGTCGATAAATGTAGTCCGTTTCATAATGTAGGCTTCAAGGGAAACGGGACGGTTTTTATATTTACCATGGTTTTCCTCAAAAGCTACGACACGATGGTCTTCACCAAATTTGAGAGTTTGGCAGCCGATGAAATTTTCTTTAGCATCTGAAACGTTTTTATAAAGAACGGTAATATCAGCATCCGTTGCGATATGGTCATCCATGACTTTTGAAAAATCCTGGCTATAGATGAAGTAAGATGGAGCAACTAGTACATAATCTTTTGTAGAATTTTCGATGTAGTGGATGTTTTCTGTGAAAGCATTAATATCGTGACGATAGACACTATTTGGGTCTGTTGCGCTATTGAGCAAGCGAAGGGTACCGCGTTTACTGTTGATATTATAGTGTTTTCCTGTACCAACGTGCTGAATTGTTGAACGCATTTCGGCAGGCATGTACACTTGGAATTCTGTAATTCCAGAGTTTGACATATTGGATAGAGCAAAGTCAATTAGGCGATAACGACCTAAGAAACCGAAAGCTTGTACGCCACGGTGCTTCATCACATCACCAAAATGTACGTTGTTTCCTTCAATATTTACAATTCCGAGAGTATTTCTTAGCATAGCAGTCCTTTCTTACTTGGTTACATTCTTGTCGATCAAGAGGATATGGTCGATGTCTCCTGTGAGTTTAACTCCGTCAGCAATTTTAATATTTTCAGCGACGATGACGTAGTCAAGCTCAACACCTTCGCCGATAATAGCACCAGGCAGGACGACAGAATTTTTTACGACGGCATCTTGGTTGACCTGTACATCTGTTGAAATAACAGAATGTACTACTGTACCATCAATAACTGCTCCTTTATCAATATAGGCAGATTTAACAGTTGCAGTCGCACCAATGACTTGGGCAGGAGATCCCTTATCCTCTGAATAGATTCTCCATGAGCGATCAGAAAGGTCCAAATCTCCAGCGTGATCAATCAAGTCCATATTGGATTCCCAGAGGCTGTTAACGGTACCTACGTCTTTCCAATAACCACGGAATGGATGGGCAATGAGAGTGCGGCCATCTTCTAAGTATTTCGGAATGATGTCATGCCCAAAATCGTGAGATGAAGTGTCCAATTTGTCATCTTCTTGAAGGTACTTTTTCAAGGTCTTCCAAGTGAAGATATAGATACCCATTGATGCCAAATTGCTCTTAGGATTTTCTGGTTTTTCTTCAAATTCTTCAATACGGTAATCTTCGTCCGTATTCATGATACCAAAACGTGAAGCTTCTTTGATTGGAACTTCGATAACCGCAATCGTGGCATCTGCTTTTTTCTGAATATGTGTATCAAGGAGTTTGTCGTAGTTCATCTTATAGATGTGGTCACCAGACAAAATCAATACGTACTCTGGATCGTGAAGATCAATGAAATCGATGTTCTGTGTAATAGCGTCGGCTGTACCTTTGTAAAGTCCGAAACCTTCGATTTTTTCACTCGGTGGCAATACAAAGACACCAGATCCTTGTACATCAAGCCCCCAACGTTGAGATTGAGCAACGTATGAGTTCAAGAGAACAGGCTCATACTGAGTCAAAACTCCGACAATATCAATACCTGAGTTGGCACAGTTACTGAGAGGAAAGTCAATAATGCGGTACTTTCCGCCAAATGCGACCGCTGGTTTGGCGACTTTTTTTGTCAACCCTTCTAGACGTGTTCCACGTCCACCAGCAAGAATCATAGCTAACATTTTATTTTGAGCCATCTAACCACTCCTTAATATATATGATACATGTATTATAGCATAGAGTATAAAAAAATGAAAGCGTTTCCTTAAAGAAAAATGAATTATTTTCATTTTTCTTTTCAACGTCTTTCATAAATGTATCATAACATATTGTATTTTGCTTGTATATATAAAATGGTATTTATTTTTGGTCGAATTTTACCTCTTCAAGTAGGTAATTGATGAATTTTTCTCCCATGTCGGACAGCAATGCCTTTTCGTGTTGGATATAGACCAATTCGATTTCATCGTCAAATTCCAGAGGAATGGATACAATATTATCTCCGTTAAGATTTGAATTGAGGATACCTGTTGCGATTGTGTAGCCATCCAGACCGATTAAGAGATTGAAGAGTGTGGCACGGTCAGATACGACAATCGATTTTTTATGGTGTTCCTGGGCTAGAATTTCTTCTGCAAAGTAGAAGGAGTTGTGAATACCTTGCTCGTAGCTGAGATAGGGGAAATCTACCAAATCATCGAGAGTGATTGACTTTCTTTGTGCCAAAGGATTGGTTTTGCTGACAAATACATGTGGTTTGGCAGTGAAGAGAGTTGTATAGGATAGTCGATTGTCATCCAAAAGTTTCAGCAGGACATCACGGTTGAAATGGTTGAGGAAAAGCACTCCGATTTCTGAGCGGAAATTCTTAACGTCATCAATGATTTCCCAGGTCCGTGTTTCACGTAGGAAGAGTTCATAATCTTCCATTTCAGTTTCTTTCAAAAGCGAGACAAAGGCGTTGACGACAAAGGCATAGTGTTGAGAAGAGACGCTAAATAGTTGGCGTTTTGCATTCGGATTTTTATAGCGGTCTTCCAATAGTTCGGTCTGCTCAACAATTTGACGAGCGTAGGAAAGAAACTCCATGCCATCCTTTGTCAGGGTAATGCCCTTAGAATTACGGAAAAAGATTTTAATTTTCATTTCTTTTTCCAAGTCTCGTACAGCGTTGGAAAGGCTAGGTTGGGTAATGAAGAGTTGCTTGGCAGCCTCATTCATACTGCCTGTTTCTGCAATTTTG
Source organism: Streptococcus sp. 2018WUSS126 (assembly GCF_044427425.1). Classification (NCBI taxonomy): domain Bacteria; kingdom Bacillati; phylum Bacillota; class Bacilli; order Lactobacillales; family Streptococcaceae; genus Streptococcus; species Streptococcus sp. 2018WUSS126. The sequence continues at coordinate 70,670 of NZ_JAOTGB010000006.1, forward strand.
ATAATATAGTATAATTGTTGGATTCTCATACCTCTATTGTAACATGATTTGACAAATTATTCTAAAAAATGTATAATGCTGAAAATATATCCTTTAACTGAGTCCAGAGAGGCGAAGAAGGGAACGTGATAAATAGGGCAAATGTTGCCTTCTTTTCGTGTAACCTTGCTAGCCAGCAAGGTTTTTTCTCTATATCGACTTTCTTGTTTTCTGTGTCATTGTTATATAGAATAGGAGAAAAGATGATTTTAAAAGAATGGATGTTACTGGTGGACCAAGTCCAACTAGCGCCACGAATTTTTGCTATGACCTTGCAGGGGGATATGGTCCAAGATATGAAAATGGGACAGTTTATCCATATTCGTGTCCCAGATGATTCCATGCTCTTGCGGAGACCAATATCTATTTCCGAGATTGATAGGAATAAGGCTCAATGTCGGATTATTTACCGAGTGGAAGGTCAAGGGACGGAAGTCTTTTCGAAAATGACTGTTGGGCAGTATTTGGATGTTATGGGACCGCTTGGGAAAGGGTTTGAAGTAGACTTTCTAAAAGAAGATGACCGCATTCTCATCATTGGAGGAGGAATCGGTGTTCCTCCCTTGGTGGAAGTGGCGAAACAGGCAGCGAACCGTGGCGCCAAAGTCACGTCAGTCATTGGCTTTGCCACCAAAGAGGCTGTCATTTTGGAAGAAGAATTAGCAAATTATGGCCAAGTCCATGTCACAACGGATGATGGTTCCTATGGACGTAAGGGGAATGTCGCAACGGTCGTTGAACAGCTGACAAACGAGTTTGCTGCCATTTACTCATGTGGGGCGCCTGCTATGATGAACTATGTTGATCAACGCTTTCAGGACCATCCTCATGCCTACATTTCACTGGAGGCTAGGATGGCTTGCGGGATGGGGGCGTGCTATGCCTGTGTTGTCAAACCCAAAGAGGGACAAGAACACGAGAACAAGCGTGTCTGCAAGGAAGATCCAGTCTTTACAACTGGTAGTCTGATTTTATAGGAGGTTGAAATGACAAAACGATTAGCGATTTCCTTACCAGGCTTAGACTTGAAAAATCCCATCATTCCAGCCTCTGGCTGCTTCGGTTTTGGTCAGGAGTATGCAGATTATTATGACCTTAATCAGCTTGGTTCCATTATGATTAAGGCGACTACCCGTCATCCTCGTTATGGCAATGCGACTCCCCGTGTAGCCGAGACACCAGCAGGTATGCTCAATGCCATTGGACTTCAAAATCCAGGTATTGATGTAGTCTTATCCGAAAAACTCCCCTGGTTGGAACAGCATTTTCCAGACTTGCCTATCATTGCCAATGTGGCTGGCTTTTCTAATGAAGAATATGCCTATGTGTCAGGAAAAATTTCAAAGGCTCCAAACGTAAAAGCTATCGAGCTGAACATTTCCTGTCCCAATGTGGACCACGGAAATAATGGTCTCTTGATTGGACAGGTACCAGAATTAGCCTATCAAGCAGTAAAAGCAGCAGTCGAAGCCTCATCTGTCCCTGTTTACGTTAAGCTGACACCAAGTGTGGCAGACATAACCTTGTTGGCCAAGGCTGCTGAGGATGCTGGAGCGACTGGCTTGACGATGATAAATACCTTGGTTGGTATGCGATTCAATCTCAAAACTCGACAACCAATCTTGGCAAATGGTACAGGAGGAATGTCAGGTCCAGCAGTTTTTCCGGTTGCTCTCAAACTCATTCGTCAGGTTGCTCAGATGACTGATTTACCGATTATTGGTATGGGTGGTGTGGATACGGCGGACAAGGCCATAGAGATGATGGTTGCAGGAGCTTCAGCCGTAGGGGTAGGAACAGCCAACTTTACAGACCCATTTGCTTGTCCAAAGATTATTCAAGACTTACCAAAACGCATGGAAGTTTATGGTATTGATAGTTTGGAAGGTTTACGCCGAGAAATCAGACATAGCTTGGGTAAGCGTTGACAAAGGTAAAATAAAAGAGTAATATAAAGAAAATATCTCCTTTAACTAAGTCCAGAGAGGCTAGGAAGGTGTCATGTAATAGGCTTGAAAGGTGATTTTCAAGCTGAATTCGTGCACATCCCTGACCGATTTGGCAGGGATTTTTGTGTAAATGAAAGGATTTTATGAAAGAAACAAGACCAATTATTGCCCTTGACTTTGCAGGTAAAGAAGAAGTTCAGTCTTTTCTGGAACAGTTTCCACCAGATGAGAAACTCTATGTAAAGGTTGGAATGGAGTTGTATTATGCGGAGGGATCAGGTATTATCAATTATTTGAAAGGCTGTGGTCACAGTATTTTTCTAGATTTGAAACTGCATGATATTCCTAATACCGTCGAGTCTGCTATGAAAGTCTTGGCAAAACTCGGTGTGGATATGACTAACGTTCACGCTGCTGGTGGTGTTGAGATGATGCGGGCAGCACGAAGGGGATTGGGTAAGGATGCTGTTTTAATAGCGGTCACTCAGTTGACCTCTACCTCAGAGGAGCAGATGAGAACAGACCAGAATATACAGACTAGTTTGCAGGAAGCGGTTGTTCATTATGCTCAAAGAGCACAAGAAGCTGGTCTTGATGGGGTGGTTTGTTCAGCGCATGAGGTGGCTTTGATTAAAGATGCCACAAGTTCTGATTTTGTGTGCCTGACGCCAGGGATTCGTCCGACTGGCGGTGAAGTAGGCGATCAGAAACGAGTTATGACACCAGCAGATGCTGCTCGAATCGGTAGTGATTACATCGTAGTAGGTCGCCCGATTACAAAATCAGAACATCCTTACCAGACCTATTTGTCTATTAAAGAGGAGTGGAATCGTGAATAAGGTTTATCAGGTTATCATCGATAGACCTATCGGGTATATTGATAAATTTGGCAACCAGTACCCCATCAATTATGGCTACATTCCAAATCTATTGGCTGAAGATGGTGAGAGCAAGATGTTTACATCATTTCCAAAGCTGTTCGGCAGCCTTTGACAGCTTTCGAGGGGAAATTGGTCGCGATTATCCATCGCAGAGATGATGTTGAGGATAAATGGGTTCTGACAGGTCTTGATGAAAAACTTACCGTGACAGAAATAAAAGAGAAAACCAATTTCATTGAACAGTATTTTAATTCATGGATTGAAATGGTGGACTAGGAGAAGTCTGTAAGAATTCAACAGGGATAAATATAGTTTTTTGTAGGGTTCATAGATTGAACCAATACTTTAGGAGTGACAGGCTATTCGGCGGGATGGTCATGTTGGAATGGTACGCATTTAGAAGGAGGTCTATTATGACACTAGCAACAGAAATCGCATCACACTTATTGGATATTAAGGCAGTTCATCTGCGCCCTGAAAAGCCGTTTACATGGGCATCAGGTATCAAATCCCCTATCTATACAGATAATCGTATTACACTATCTTATCCTGAAACTCGAAATCTGATTGAAGATGGCTTTGTCCAACGCATTGAAGAGGAATTTCCTGAGGTTGAGGTGATTGCCGGAACGGCCACAGCAGGTATTCCCCATGGCGCTATCATTGCAGATCGGATGAATTTGCCATTTGCTTACATCCGTAGCAAACCCAAAGACCATGGTGCAGGGAATCAATTAGAGGGGCGCATCGTCAAGGGACAAAAAATGGTTGTCGTTGAAGATCTGATTTCTACTGGAGGGTCTGTTCTAGATGCCGTAGCAGCAGCTGAGCGTGAAGGCGCTGACGTTATTGGTGTTGTGGCAATCTTTACTTATGAATTGCCAAAGGCAGATCGTAATTTTGACAATGCTGGCGTGAAATTGGTGACGCTCAGCAATTATTCAGAGTTAATCAAGGTCGCAAAAGTACAGGGATATATCAATGCAGATGGTTTGAATCTGCTTAAAAAATTCCGTCAAAATCAGGAAACTTGGCAGGAAGACTAGATTTAAAACGAGCCCACGCACGATTTCTGGGAACTTATCCTGTAAAATGGTATAATAGTCTCTAACGTATTTTGAGAATACAATAATTGACCGTATGAGGAGAAGAACATGATTTCAGTTATCGTGCCTTGTTTTAATGAAGAAGAGGCAATTCCCTATTTTTACGATGCTATGGAGAAAGTTCGTAAGGAGATGGGGGAACAATTTGAGTATATTTTTGTCAATGATGGTTCAAAGGATAGGACATTAACGGTTTTACGCCAATTGTCTGGTCAAGACCGAGCTGTTCGCTATCTTTCCTTTTCAAGGAATTTCGGGAAAGAAGCTGCTCTCTATGCAGGTCTACAAGCTGCGAAAGGTGAGCTAGTGACTGTCATGGATGTTGATTTGCAAGATCCACCTGAAATGTTGATGGAAATGAAGGCTATGTTGGATGGAAATCCAGATTTAGATTGCGTTGGAACTCGTCGTGTCAGTCGTGATGGTGAGCCACCAATTCGTAGCTTTTTTGCGAAATTATTCTACAAATTGATGAATAAAATCAGCCAGGTCGAGGTAGTAGACGGTGCCCGTGATTTCCGTCTCATGCGTCGTCACATGATAGATGCCATTCTTTCTGTGTCTGAATACAATCGCTTTTCAAAGGGCATTTTTGCCTGGGTTGGTTTTGAAACAGAATACCTACCATATGAAAATGTTGAGAGGGTCGCTGGTGAAACTAGTTGGTCTTTCTGGAAGCTACTGTCCTACTCCATTGAAGGAATTATTAACTTTTCAGATACACCTTTGAATATTGCCTCCTATACAGGTTTCTTCACCTTCCTATTGTCGCTAGTTCTAATGGTTTTTGTGGTTTTCAAAACCTTGGTGTTCGGAGACCCTACAATTGGCTGGCCGTCGACTATTTGCATCATCCTATTTTTGGGAGGTCTGCAGTTGATGACCATTGGTATTCTCGGTAAATATTTGGCAAAAGTTTTCTTGGAAACGAAGAAACGTCCGATTTATATTGTTAAAGAGAAAAGTTCAAACTAGGAGCAGTTTATGGAACATTCAGCTTGGCACGAATTGATAAAGGCGCAGTTGCCAGAGCATTATTTTGGTAAAATCAATCAGTTTTTAGATCATGTTTATGCTGGTGGAACCATTTATCCGCCTCGTGAGAAGGTATTTGCTGCCATTCAAACGACGGATTTGGAAGAGGTTAAAGTAGTTATTTTGGGACAGGATCCCTATCACGGACCTGGTCAGGCACAGGGCTTGTCATTTTCTGTTCCGAACTCGGTACCAGCTCCGCCATCTCTTCAAAACATCTTAAAAGAATTGACGGATGATGTTGGCGTCAAACAAGATCATGATTTGACAGCCTGGGCGGAACAAGGTGTGCTTTTGCTCAATGCTTGTTTAACTGTTCCAGCAGGTCAGGCAAATGGACATGCAGGGCAAATCTGGGAGCCTTTTACGGACGCTGTTATTAAGGTGGTCAATAGCTTAGACCAGCCTGTTGTCTATATTCTTTGGGGTGCTTATGCTCGCAAGAAAAAGGCGTTGATAACCAATCCAAAACATCTGGTTATCGAATCTGCTCATCCAAGCCCTCTTTCGGCCTATCGAGGTTTCTTTGGAAGCAAGCCCTTCTCACAAGCAAATGCCTACTTGACTTCACAAGGCAGAACAGGAATTGATTGGCTTCGATAGTAGATAGTAATGGCTTTGGTACTACAAAGGAGAATATGAATGTTATTAGTGAAAAATGGTCGAGTATTGGATCCGCAATCCGGTTTAGATAAGGTTTGCGACATCTTGATGGACGGAAGTAAGATTGTTAAGATTGCGGAGTCGATTTCTGCTGACGTTGAACAGATGATTGATGCAACAGGATTAGTCGTTGCTCCTGGTTTGGTCGATGTTCATGTGCATTTTAGGGAGCCTGGTCAGACCCATAAAGAAGATATTCATACAGGAGCTCTTTCTGCAGCAGCGGGTGGTTTTACTTCTGTTGTCATGATGGCTAATACTAGTCCGACGATTTCAAATGTTGAAACCTTAAAAGAAGTATTGGATTCCGCTAAAAAAGAAGCTATTCATATTTATAGTGTGGCAACCATTACAGATCATTTCGATGGGCAAAACCTGACCGATTTTCCTGCTTTGCTAGAAGCTGGAGCGGTGGCCTTTTCGGACGACGGTATTCCTTTGACAAATGCTGGCGTGGTTAGACAAGCTATGAAATTAGCCAAAGAGCAGGGCTGTCTCATCAGCCTGCATGAAGAAGACCCTGACCTGAATGGCGTCTTGGGACTCAACGAGCAAGTAGCTGAAAAACATTTTCATGTTTGTGGAGCAACAGGCGTAGCAGAATACAGCATGGTCGCTCGCGATGTCATGATTGCCTATGAAACGGGTGCGCGTGTTCATATCCAGCATCTATCCAAAGCCGAGTCGGTCAAGGTGGTTGAATTTGTTCAAGGTCTCGGAGCAAGCGTCACGGCAGAAGTAGCACCCCAACATTTTTCACGAACTGAGGACTTACTTCTAACAAAAGGTGCCAATGCTAAGATGAACCCACCACTACGATTAGAAAGTGATCGCTTGGCTGTGATTGATGGGTTGAAATCTGGTGTTATCTCTGTCATTGCGACGGATCATGCTCCTCATCACGCAGATGAGAAAAATGTAGAAGATCTCACAAAGGCCCCATCAGGAATGACAGGCTTGGAAACCTCGCTTTCACTTGGTTTGACGCATCTGGTGGAAGAAGGGCATCTGACACTCGTGCAATTGCTGGAGAAAATGACGATTAATCCAGCCAAGCTCTATGGTCTTGATGCTGGCTATCTTGCTGAAAATGGCCCAGCTAATCTTGTTATTTTTGACCCAAATGCAAATCGGTTGGTTACAGCAGATTTTGCCTCGAAGTCTGCTAATTCTCCGTTTGTTGGTGATAGTCTGAAAGGACAGGTCCTTTACACCATTGCAAATGGACAAATAGTATTTGGTAAATAGGAAATGAGCGGATTAGATAGCTAATTCGCTTATTTCGAACCTTTTTGACATGTAAGCGATTTTAATGTTTTTTTTCTGTAAAAAGTGTATAATAGTACTATAAGTAACACCAAAGGAAGGTTAATTTATGAAAAAGAAAGATTTATTGTTGCCTGTAATGTCCACACTCTTGTTGGCTCCATTTGTTTTAGCTCAACAAGTACAAGCTGCTGAGACAACGACTGCAGCTACCACAACCAATCAGCCAGCAACGACTGATGCAACTGCTACGGTACCAGCAACGTCAGTTGAAAACGTAGCAACGGAGGAAACTGTTGTCCCTGCTGCGGAAGAAACAGTAGAGGCAGTCATTATCCACACAAACGACGTTCACGGTCGCATTCTTGAAGAAAAGAATGTCATTGGTGACGCTAAGGCTGCGGCAGTCATTGAAGAAGAACGTGCCAAAGTAAAGAATACAATTGTAGTAGATGCTGGTGATGCCTTCCAAGGACTTCCAATTTCCAACTCTACAAAAGGTGAAGACCGCGCCAATATCATGAACCAAGTCGGCTATGATGCAATGGCTGTTGGTAACCATGAATTTGACTTTGGGATGGATCAAGCAATCAAGTACAAGGAAACCTTGAACTTCCCGCTATTGAGTGCTAACACTTACGTTAACGGCGCTCGTGTTTTTGAAGCTTCAACTATCGTCGATAAAACTCCAACTGTTGTAGGTGATGAATTTGTAGTTATCGGTGTAACAACACCTGAAACTGCAACAAAAACCCATCCGAAAAATGTTGAGGGAGTAACATTTACCGACCCAGTCACAGAAGTCAATAAAGTGATTGACGAAGTGGAAGCACGTGCTCTAGCAGATAATCGTGTTTACAAGAACTATATCATTCTAGCTCACCTAGGTGTCGATTCTACAACGCCTGTTGAATGGAGAGGCTCAACTCTTGCTGAAGCACTTTCTAAAAATAGTAAATTAGCTGGTAAACGTGTTATTGTTATCGACGGTCATTCCCACACGGTAGAAGCGACTACCTATGGAGATAATGTTACTTATAATCAAACAGGCTCTTACTTGAACAATATCGGTAAAGTAACCTTGAAATCCGATAAATTATTGGGTGAAGCTAGTTTGATTTCTGCCGCGGATACTAAAAATGTGACGCCAAATGCTAAAATCGCAGCCTTGGTTGATGAAATTAAAGCAAAATATGAAGCTGAAAATGCTCAAGTAGTTATTGAAAATAACCCAGTGGAATTAAACGGAGACCGCTCAAACGTGCGTGTTCGTGAAACCAACTTGGGGAATGCAGTGACAGATGCAATCTATGCCTATGGTCAAACAGGATTTTCAAACAAAACTAGCCTTGCTGTGACTAACGGTGGTGGTCTACGTGCAACAATTGCTAAAGATCAGCCTGTTACAAAAGGTGATATTATTGCAGTCTTGCCATTTGGTAACATTGTTTCTCAAATCACTGTGACTGGTCAGCAAATTTATGATATGTTTACCAAGTCTTTATCATCTACATTGCAAGTGAATCCAGAAACTGGCGAGATGCTTCTAGATGAAAATGGCATGCCACTCTTTGAAGCTAGTGGTGGATTTCTACACATTTCAGGAGCAAATGTATTCTACGATCCAACTCTTCCTGTAGAAGAACGTGTTCTTCTTATCGGTATTCTTAATCCAGAGACTGGCGAATATGACGCCTTGGATCTTGAAAAAACGTACTATTTAGCAACAAATGACTTCCTTGCTGCTGGTGGTGACGGCTACACAATGCTTGGAGGAGCACGAGAAGAAGGTCCTTCAATGGACAGTGTCTTTGCTGAATACCTAAAGACAGCTGACTTATCAGCTTATGAGGTTGTCAACCCATATTCACGTATCATTCCTGTAAATTCAAGCATTGATACGGATGAAGATGGCTACCCAGACTTTATCGAGATTTTATTGGATACTGATCCAGAAAATCCAGCATCAAATCCAGAAACTGTTCCAGCCGAAAATACAGATTCACCATCTAATCAAGCACAAAATACTTCAGCAACGGACAAGAAGGTCCCAGTTGATTCTCCAAAAGTAGGAGATAAAAAACCAGAAGTAGCAAGTCCAGTAAAAACTACAAAAGCAGGAGTCTTGCCAAATACTGGTGACCAGATGAATCTGACGCTCAGCCTGTTTGGTTTAGGTCTTGCAGGACTGGCCATGGCAGTAGGTCGTAGAAAAGAAAATTAATCAATCATCTGAAAACAGGGTCTTCGGACTCTGTTTTTGACTGGAGGAAACATGCAAACTGTATTTCAATATCAAAAAGAGGGGGATCGTGAGCAGATTAGTTCTTACGTTCTGCTTAGCAACTCCCCACGTCGTAAACAATTATTGGGATTTTTACAACCACAAATCGCATCAGTTGAAGTAGATGAGCGTTGTATCGAAGAACATTTTATGAAACAATTCGCTACAGATGATTTTCTCACTCGAGCTGCAAAAACCTGTTGTGAAATTTCCAAAGCCAAATCGGACATGGATTTGGTAACTGGCCATCTCTACATTTCTGCGGATACAATCGTCGTGTCAGATGGGCAAATTTTTAACAAGCCTCAAGATTTGACAGAAGCTGAAACCATGTTACGTTCCTATTTTGGAAAGAGTCATCACGTTGTAACCTCTGTCTGCCTACGGACAAGACACTCACTAGATGTTTTTTATACGGTTGCACAGATTGATTTTGTCGACTATTATCCAGCCCTTGAAGAGGTTATTCAATCATATATCCGTGAAAAGCAGCCACTGGATAAGGCCGGTGCATACGGTATTCAGGAGCTTGACCCACGCTTTGTGGCAGGTATTTCTGGGGATATTCACACCATTATTGGTCTACCCGTATCCGAAGTTTCCCGCAGGATTTTTTCTGAAGAAGGTTTTGAAAAATAGCAGAGCTCAATAGCTAGTTTGTGGTATAATAGTGGTCGAAAAGGAGAGTTTATGACCGTCGATATTGAAAGATACAAGCAATTGGCCCAGCAGAAGCAAGGAGAACATCGAAAATTTCTAGCAAATTTGAAGAAAAAAGCACCTAAAAATTTGGATAGAATTGTTCAAGATATTCATGCCGAAGTATTTTCTGAAATCGACTGTACAGAGTGTGCCAACTGTTGTAAAACGTTGGGACCACTCTTTACAGAAGCAGATATTACCCGAATTGCCAAGCATTTGCGCATGAAACTTCCAGTTTTTGAGGACATGTACTTGCGTGTGGATGAGGACGGAGATAAGGTATTTCAATCCATGCCCTGTCCCTTCCTTGGAGGCGATAATCTATGCAGTATCTATGATGCTCGTCCCAAAGCCTGTCGAGAATTTCCGCATACTGACCGCAAGAAAATTTACCAAATCAACAATTTAACAATAAAAAATACTCTGATTTGTCCCGCAGCCTATCTCTTTGTTGAAAAGTTACGGGAGAGAATTTAAGAGGAACAAGAAAGACAAAATATTGATTTTCTGCTATAATAATAAAAAAACAAGCCGTTTTTACGGCTTTTTTCAATGAATCATATTTAGGAGGACCCCATGGCAACAATTCAATGGTTTCCGGGCCACATGTCAAAAGCTCGCCGTCAGGTGCAGGAGAACATCAAGCACGTTGATTTCGTGACCATCTTGGTCGATGCTCGCCTGCCCCTATCCAGCCAAAACCCTATGCTGACCAAGATTGTCGGCGACAAGCCCAAGCTCATGATTCTCAACAAGGTCGATCTGGCAGACCCTGTTCGTACCAAAGAATGGCAGAGCTACTTTGAAGGTCAGGGTATTCGCACCCTGGCTATCAACTCAAAAGAGCAAGCGACGGTGAAAAAGGTGACCGACGCAGCCAAGAGTCTGATGAAAGACAAGATTGAACGTCTCCGCGAAAGAGGGATTCAAAAGGAGACCTTGCGAACCATGATTATCGGTATTCCAAACGCTGGAAAATCTACCCTCATGAATCGTCTGGCTGGAAAGAAAATCGCCGTTGTCGGCAACAAACCAGGTGTGACGAAAGGTCAACAGTGGCTCAAGTCAAACAAGGATCTTGAAATCCTTGATACACCAGGTATTCTCTGGCCTAAATTTGAGGACCAGGAAGTTGGACTTAAGTTGGCTCTGACAGGAGCCATTAAGGACCAGCTCTTGCCTATGGATGAAGTGACTATTTTTGGTTTGGACTATTTCAAGGTCAACTACCCAGAACGTCTACAAGAGCGGTTCAAGGGCATGGATTTGGAGCAGGAAACGCCTGAACTCATCATGGACTGGACCAAGAAACTGGGTTTCCGTGATGATTATGACCGTTTTTATAACCTCTTTGTCAAGGATGTTCGGGACGGTCGTTTGGGCACTTATACATTAGACAGGGTGAGTGACTTAGATGGCAACGATTAAGGAAGTGACCGCTCTGCTGGCTCAGGTGGACAGTCTAGACAGTCCTGTCTGGGCAGACTTGGCTCAGGACGTGCGAGCAGGGGTCCAAGCTGCTATCAAGAAACGCCAAAAGGAGTTGGAAAAAGAAGCAGCAGAAGATGCTCGCTTAGAAGCTATGCTATGTTACGAAAAAGCCCTTTATGAAAATGGGGTGGAGTGGATCGCTGGCATCGACGAAGTCGGCCGGGGGCCTCTAGCAGGTCCTGTGGTGGCAGCGGCAGTTATCTTGCCCAAGAGTTGCAAAATCCGCTACCTCAACGACTCCAAGAAAATTCCTAAGTCAAAGCACGAAGCTATCTACCAAGAAGTCATGGAGCGAGCGGTGGCAGTCGGAGTAGGCGTCAAAGATGCAGCTGTCATCGACCAGGTTAATATCTACGAGGCGACCAAGCTAGCTATGTTAGAGGCTTTGGGAAAGCTGAACCAAGAGCCTGAACACCTCTTAATAGATGCTATGAAGTTGGACACACCTCTGCCGCAAACCTCTATCATCAAGGGGGATGCCAACAGCCTGTCTATCGCAGCGGCCTCTATCGTGGCCAAGGTGACGCGGGACAAGATGATGGTGGATTATGACAAGGAGTTCTCAGGCTACGGCTTCGCCAAGAATGCTGGTTATGGAACGTCAGAGCATTTGGAAGGCTTGAACAAGCTAGGCATCACGCCAATTCACCGTAAGACCTTTGAGCCCATTAAGTCTATGGTAGCAGGGGGAAACTAGTCTTGACAGTCTTTTTCTGGTTATTTTTAGCGGCTATCGGTTTGTTTGCTCTCGTCTATTTCTGGGAGCGGCGGTCGATTTTTATCTCACTGTTTGCCTTGAACATCCTCGTCTGGGCCTTGGCATGGATTATCTCAACAGGCATTCTCGAAAACAATGAAATCTTGCGCTTGCTGGCTATAGCCATGGCGATGGTGCTCTTTTTAGCCTTGTTAAGTGGTCCATTTGTCTTGCTTTTCACACTTTATCTGAATGGCTTTCAGATTTTGAAGAGAGAAGGGGTTCGCTTCCATAATTTCCTATCCATGGGACTGGCGGTTGCCCTGACTTTCTATCTCTTCATCACTCCCTTTGTGGTTCAATCCCTTTCAGGCATCAGCTTTTTCAATATGGTGTTCGTCTACATTGGTTTTTTGGTGTCATATGCTATTATCATCAGCATGCTCTATACCACGTCTAGCTTTGTCAACTTGGTCAATCTCTTCCCAGGCAAGCTTGATTATGTAGTGGTCTTAGGTGCTGGCTTGATTGGTGATAAGGTAACGCCGCTTTTGGCTTCGCGGATTGAAAAAGGCATAGCGATCTACCAGAAATATCCTGGCAGCAAGCTCATCATGTCAGGCGGACAGGGTCCTGATGAACTTCTGGCAGAGGGGCAGGCCATGGCTAACTATGCCTTGGAACAGGGTATTCCTGCGGAAGATATTGTGATAGAAAACCAATCAACCAATACCGAGGAAAACTTGAAATTTTCCTATGCCCTGATGAAACCTGGCAGTCGCTTTGCACTTGTAACCAATTACTATCACGTTTTCAGAGCTCTGCTATTGGCACGACAATTGAAAATCAAATGTATCGGCTACGGCGCAAAAACCAGATTTTACTTTAGCCTTAATGCTTTCATTCGGGAATTTGTTGGGTACTTGGTTATGAGCCGAAAGACGCATTTGGTATTTTTGAGCATTGTGTCAGCCCTTTATCTGATTGGAATGATTATCAGTTTAATGCATTAAAAACAGCCTCTAGGTTTCTAGAAGCTGCTTTCTTATAACATAAAGTAGACAATGGCGATATATTGCAGTGCTGAAGCCAGTAGGATAAAGAGATGCCAAATCATATGGAAATAAGGCTTTTTCTTGGCGTAGAAGAGGGCTCCAATAGTATAAGATAAACCACCAGCCAGCATCAAAATTCCGAAAACAAGTCCAGTCTTTTGAAGAATGGCTGGCAGAATAAAGACAACCAACCAGCCCATAAAGAGATAGAGAAAAAGGCTAAATTTTTCATTGATTTTTTCGGCGAAAATTTTATAGAGAATGCCGAAAATGGTTAATCCCCATTGTAAACCAACAATTAGATACCCCAACCAACCACCGACCAAGGATAGGGCAACAGGTGTATAGCTGCCAGCGATAGCAATGTAAATCATGCTGTGGTCGATAATCCTTAGGATGTATTTGTGAGTAGAAGCGTAGGGCATGGAGTGGTAGATGGAAGAGGATAGGAACATGAGAAATAGGCTGATGACAAAGATAGTCATGCCAACTACCGCTGTCACATTATAATCTTGAAAGGAATGGATAGCAGTAATGGGGAGTAAGACCAACATAAGCAGGGCTCCGACTGCATGGGTGACACTGTTAGCAACCTCCTCTCCAAAGGATAGTTTCAGGCTCAATTTCAAACTAGGATTCATGGTGACTCCTTTCTAACTCCATAGTGAGTTGACGGGTTTTGTAATATAGTTTAACAGACTGGCAGGCATAACGAATGATTTCAGGCGTTTCATCGCTCTCCTCGTTTCGCATACAGTCAACAAAATGATTGTATAATGTTTCAGAACTGTCTGTCTGGAGAAGAAGATTTAAGGTCTGACTGATTTCTTGAATAGAAAAGACATTTTTTAAGATAGTCAAGGCAATCAAGCGGGCAACTTGCTGTTTCTGATATTTTTTCTTAACAGGTTTTTCAATCTGTTTGTGTTTGACATAATTATTGACCATGGCAGCAGTTAATATTCTTCGAACATCAACATTATCCCTTGTCAACTTGCCTTGATGAACCCCAGTTCTATCATCAGCTTCGTTTCCTAGGCTACTGTTGATTTTCATTGAGTATAAACTCTTCTGTTCAAGGCTTTCCTGAGAATGGACTACTTGATTAACATACAGCAGAACTTGGTCCAAATACAAATCTAAATCAGGTAATTCATGCCAGTAGGGGATAGTTTGTTTCATGGTTATCCACCTCCTTTTATCTAGTATCGATAACTAGATTATATAATTTTTAAAAAATAAAGTAAAGAAAAAGGGTACTTCCTTTCCGAAATACCCTTATTTCACAATCAATCCGTCCCAAGCATCCATGACACCTGCAATATCATTTGCCTTATATCCCTTAGATGACATGATTTCTCTGGCCAGCTTACTACGTTTTCCACTCTTACAGATGAGGAGATAGTGTTGGTCGACTGGTCCATCAAATGTGGCAATCCGATCCATGGGACAATTAATAGCACCATCAATATGACCAGCTGAATATTCTTCTGGGTCACGAACGTCTAGTAATTGCACCGATTCAGTTTGTATCAACCCAAGCAATTCAGCAGCAGTCAAAGTTATAGTTTGTTCATGTTTTTCTTGCATGATTCCCTCTTTCGTTGGTTTAAATTAATAAGAACAATACCAAATCTTAGCTGGACTTGTCAAGAAGGATTGACTTTTAGATTAATAAAACCTAAGATATGTATTAAGAAGAAAAAAAGGAGCAGATGTATGCTGACTGAAAAAGAAAAGATGATAGCAGGACAATTTTATATAGCTGCCGATTCAGAACTTAGACAAATGAGAACTCTGGCTCGCCAAAAGATGCGGGACTTCAATAATGAATTAGATGGCTCTATACGTTCTCAAATCTTGAAAAACTGGTTTGGAGCTACAGGAGAGCGGATTTACATGGAGCCAAATTTCTACTGTGATTACGGAAGTAACATTCATGTCGGAGAGGATTTTTATGCTAATTTCAACTGTACTATGCTTGATGTCTGTCCGATACGAATCGGGAAAAATGCCATGCTTGGTCCCAATGTGCAACTGCTGACTCCATTACATCCTTTAGATCCCGATGAAAGAAATTCAGGAAAAGAATATGGCGCACCTATTACCATTGGTGATAATTTCTGGGCTGGTGGTGGTGTGTCAATCTTACCAGGCGTGACCTTGGGGGACAATGTCGTTGTTGGTGCTGGTGCTGGTGCTGTTGTAACCAAGTCTTTTGGTGATAATGTCGTTTTAGCGGGAAATCCTGCGCGTGTTATCAAAGAAATACCTCGAAAATTAAAGTAATAACGCCACTTCTCAGAGTTCTTGTCAACATCTCAGCGCAGTGGTTGATTGGTAGATTTGTTCGTGTCTCACACTCCAAATCTGACCATTACGACTGTTGCGAACAAAGTTCGCTTCATCTCCAACCTCCAAAGGTTCCCCGAACCTTTGGAGCTATGCGGGGGTGGGAGTGAAACAGTCTGGGGATAGACTGTTTCAGATCAACAACTAGAAATAAAGACTTGTTGACGAACTCTTTTTGTGGTCGAGTTCTTTCCCACTCCCATTTTTTTCTTTCCATTACGAACAATAAGAATGAGGTGAAGAAAATGAATAATTTTGAATTGTTTAAATGGAAAAAAGCAGGTTTGACCAATCTTAATATTAATAAAGTTTTGGCCTATCAAGAAAAACACGGTAAAAAATTGACCTTACGTAATGTCGCTGTAGTGTCTGAATGTAAAAATCCAGTGCTATTTATGGAAAATTATAAGAATCTAGATACAAAAGCCTGTCGCGAGGAATTTAATAAGTATCCATCATTTTCAATTTTAGATGATATCTATCCTTTGGCGCTCAAACAGATTTACAATCCACCTGTACTTTTGTTTTATCAAGGGGATTTAGAATTGCTAGAAAAATCAAAGCTGGCAGTTGTTGGTACACGAAATGCCAGTAAAAATGGCGTTCAGTCTGTTCAGAAGATTATCAAAGAACTCAACAATCGTTTTGTCATTGTCAGTGGTTTGGCAAGAGGAATTGATACGGCTGCCCATATCGCCAGTTTGAAAAATGGAGGCCAAACCATTGCTGTAATTGGAACAGGTTTGGATAAGGTCTATCCCAAAGAAAACAAGGACTTGCAGACCTACATTGGCAAACACCATCTGGTGCTGACAGAGTATGAAGCTGGTGCTCAGCCACTCAAATACCATTTCCCTGAACGGAATCGGATCATTGCTGGGTTGGTAGAAGGTCTGGTGGTCTGTGAGGCAAAAATGCGGTCTGGTAGCTTGATTACCTGCGAACGTGCCTTGGAAGAAGGAAGGGAAGTCTATGCCATTCCTGGTTCCATTATGGACGGAAAATCAGATGGTTGTCATCATCTGATTCAAGAGGGGGCAAAGTGCATTACATCAGGCTTGGACATCATTTCTGAGTATCAATTTTAAAACAAGTCTTCCTATAGGAAAATAAATATCTTGACACTGACTGAAAAATAGTATATTCTTTGTGAGGTTAAAAATATTTGTAAGGTATAAGAATGGCTACAAAAACAGTTAGTAAGAAAAAAACAACAACCAAGAAAAATCTCGTTATTGTAGAGTCGCCTGCTAAGGCAAAAACAATCGAAAAATATCTTGGTAAAAATTATAAGGTCGTTGCTTCAGTCGGGCATATTCGAGATTTGAAGAAATCTAGTATGTCTATTGACTTTGATAACAACTATGCACCCGAGTACATCAATATACGTGGAAAAGGACCACTCATCAATTCTTTGAAAAAAGAAGCAAAAAATGCAAAGCAAGTCTTTCTTGCGAGTGACCCGGACCGCGAAGGAGAAGCAATTTCTTGGCATTTGGCTCACATTTTGGGATTGGACGCAAACGATAAAAACCGTGTTGTCTTTAATGAAATTACAAAAGATGCAGTAAAAAATGCCTTTCAGGAGCCACGTGCTATTAACCTAGACTTGGTAGATGCCCAACAAGCTCGACGCGTCTTAGACCGTATTGTAGGGTACTCCATATCACCTATTTTATGGAAGAAAGTCAAAAAAGGTCTGTCAGCAGGACGTGTTCAATCGGTTGCTCTCAAATTAATAATTGACCGTGAAAATGAAATCAGCAATTTCAAACCAGAAGAATATTGGACAATTGATGCAACCTTCAAAAAGGGGAGCAAGAAATTCCAGGCTTCATTCTACGGTATAGATGGAAAGAAAACTAAAATTGAAAACAATGAGCAGGTTAAAGAAATTCTCGCCCGACTTGATGGGGATGATTTCTTAGTAGAACAGGTTGAGCGTAAGGAACGCAAACGAAACGCACCTCTGCCTTACACAACTTCTACCATGCAGATGGATGCGGCTAATAAAATCAATTTCCGTACTCGTAAAACCATGATGGTTGCCCAACAACTTTATGAGGGTGTCAGTCTTGGCACAGGTGGTACCCAAGGTTTGATTACCTATATGCGTACGGATTCAACACGTATTAGCCCTGTTGCACAAGCACAAGCTGCTGACTTTATCACGGAGTGTTTTGGTGCTACCTATTCAAAGCATGGTAATAAAGTAAAAAATGCCAGTGGTGCACAAGATGCCCACGAAGCCATTCGTCCATCAAATGTTAACTTAACACCTGAATCAATTGCAAAATATCTGGACAAGGACCAATTGCGACTATATACACTGATTTGGAATCGTTTTGTCGCAAGTCAGATGGCTGCAGCAGTTTTTGATACCATGAGTGTTCGTTTGGGTCAAAATGGTATTGTTTTTGCTGCTAATGGTAGCCAAGTAAAATTCGATGGTTATATGGCGGTCTATAACGACGCTGATAAAAATAAGATGTTGCCAGATATGGAAAAAGGTGACACGGTGGTACGCGCGTCAACAAATCCAGAACAACACTTTACTCAGCCGCCAGCTCGCTACTCTGAAGCAACCTTAATTAAAACATTAGAGGAGAATGGTGTAGGTCGCCCGTCAACCTATTCACCAACGATTGAAACCATTCAAAAACGTTACTATGTTAAGCTTGCGGCTAAGCGATTTGAACCAACTGAACTCGGAGAAATCGTTAATAAGCTGATTGTTGAATTCTTCCCAGATATTGTCAATGTCAAATTTACAGCCGATATGGAACAAAAATTGGATGATGTAGAAATCGGGAAAGAGCAGTGGCAGAAGGTCATTGACGGTTTCTATCAGCCATTCAAGGTAGAATTATCTAAGGCAGAAGAACAGATGGAAAAAATCCAAATTAAGGATGAACCAGCTGGCTTTGACTGTGATGTTTGTGGACATGAAATGGTTATTAAATTAGGTCGCTTTGGAAAATTCTATGCATGTAGCAATTTCCCTGATTGCCGCAATACCAAACAAATCACCAAGGAAATCGGTGTGACTTGTCCGGTTTGCCAAAAAGGGCAAGTGATTGAACGCAAGAGCAAACGCAATCGTCTTTTCTATGGTTGCGATCGCTACCCAGAGTGTGAATTTACTTCTTGGGACAAGCCAGTCGGGCGTTCTTGTCCGAAATGCGACCACTATCTCGTTGAGAAAAAAGTTCGTGGTGGTGGTAAACAAGTTGTCTGTCCAAATGGTGACTACGAAGAAGACAAGATTAAATAAGATTAAACTGCTATTCTCAAGTGATATACTCCCCTTATAGTGGACAGTGAAAAAACAAAAATTTTCACTAGAAACTATAAAGGGAGTTTTATTATGTCCAAAAGAAGTCCAAAGTCTGTCTCTGAGAAACTAGAAATTGTTCTACTCC